>NZ_JABAIL010000014.1 GCF_012641475.1 Flammeovirga agarivorans
AGTGCAAAGGTAAGAAGAGAAATTTAATATGCAATGCTTATTTGATTTCATTTGAAATTTTAATTTACATCGCTGTCTTCTTTGCAAAATGTTGAAATGAATAGCACCCACTAGGAGTGTTTTTCAGTTGGCCTTCCGTTTGAAGGGAGTGCAAAGGTAATAGCTAACTTGATAAATGCAATATTTTCTAGCTATTATTATATTAAATGAAAATTAATCATCACACAACACACTAACAACGTGTATAGTATATTTCAATAAATAATTAAATAAATTCAGGAACATATACTTTAACTACCGTTCCCTTACCCTTTATTGACTCTAAAGAGATCGTTCCTTTTAATACCTCAACGGCTTCTTTTACTATAAAAAGACCCAAACCTGTACCATCTCCTGTTTCACTTGCTCTATAGAACATGTCAAACACCTTTGATTGATCATTTTTTCCAATACCTTCACCATTATCTTCAAATGCAATCATAATACCTTTCTTCTCGGGATATATTTTGATATTTAAGAAATGGTTTTCCTTATCTACATCAAAGTACTTAATACTATTCGTGAATAGGTTTGTCAGAATACTCCTTATCCTATTCTTATCTGTATTAAAGCCTCTATTCATTTTAACCTCAATATTTAACTTCTGTTGAGGTAACATACTAAATTGATGAGTTGCAATAATTGATTTCAGTTCATCTTTAAGTGATACTGATTTAGGTTCAACTTTATTTCTGTTGTTTCTTAAAAACTCACCAAAATCTTTAATTAGATCTAAAATCCTATCTACATTTTTATCCATCATAGGTAAATAGGTTTGTTTTACAGTATCGGCAGTTTCCTTATTAGCAAGATTCAGCAAGCCTTTAATAGATGTAATAGGACCCTTTAGATCATGAGTAGTACTATATAAAAAGCGATCTAGTTCTTTATTGGTTACTTCTAGTTCATGATTTTTTTCTAGAAGCCCTTCTTCGTATTCTTTTCTTTTAGAGATATCATGAGCATTGAAGATAGTATATAAACGCCCTTTGATTTTAGCAAGATTAGCACTTAACTCTACATTTACGTAAACTCCATCTCTTCTTTTCATTCTCACCTCTATCTTTTGAGGTGCTGAAATATCTCCTCTTCTACACTGTTGTCGGTAGACAATCACTTTTCTTTGATCTTCTTTATGGAAAAAATCTATGATCACACTTCCTCTGAGATCAAAAAAGTTATTGTAACCGAGAAGTTTTTGTAACCCTCGATTATAATTTGCCACCCTGCCAGAATACTCTGCAATAAAACTATCTCTTGCTGCATTGATCATTGACTTCAGCCAAATCTTTTTACTCTTATTAGATTCCTCCTCTAGCTTTCTATCGGTAATGTCAGTAACGGCTCCTACAAAGCGTAATAGTTTTCCTTTTTTGTTGAAAATAGGTCTAGCTTGAATATTCAAATATTCAATTCCTGAGATTTCCTTCATACAATTATTACACCTTACATCTAGATCAATAGGTTGATGATGAATAGACAATTGTTTAACAGCCTCCATTAAAGGAAATTTATAGCTATTATAGATGTATTTAAATTGATGTCTTAATGAAGGTATTTGCTTTTCAGTACCGGCTGCTCCTAACATGTTAAACAAGTAGTCCGACCAATAATATCTTTGTTCGTCTACTTCATATACCCAATTACCTACTTTAGTGACTCTTTGAATCTCTTTCATGTAGGCTTCATGTCGTTTTAATTGAGTTAGGGCATTTTTCTGTTGAGAAATATCTTGTAAACCTCCATACAAACCAACTACCTTATTATGTCTAATAATTGGTCGTCCTGTAAGTCTCACCCATTGTTCTCCTTTATATTTTAGTCTAATACATAGTTCTAAATCAAAATCGTCTTGTTTCTTATAGGCATTTCTAAGAATTACCATCGCTTCTTTTCTTGATTTATTATCACACATTGATAACAAGAAAGATGGATTTTTTTCTACAAACTCTTTGGATACCCCTACTACTTGAGAAACCTCCTCTGTTACAAGCATTTTTTTAGAGAAACGATCATATACCCAACCACAAGCCTTGATTAGGCGTTGCATCTCTCTAAGAATATGACTATTTCTTTCTTTTTGAGTAATATTTTTTAGTGTCACAAACATTCCGAATGAATGATTTCCTAGAATTACTCGTTTGACATCCAATTCAAATAATAAAGACTCTCCGTCCTTTCTATTGATATCTAAGAATGTCTTTTCATTAATACTTGTCTTTAAATCTGATGATACGATTTGATGAAACTCTTTCTTTACATGTTCTCTTATGGATGAATGGACATATTCAAGAAATGAAACCCCAATTAATTCTTCTTGAGAATATTGCAGCAAGTCAGCTAAGTGCTTATTTACCTTACAAATTTTTGAGTATTGATCTACCAAAATATATCCAGTATTCCCTGAATTAAGCATTAGACTAAACATGTCTTCTACAGAGTTTCTAGCAGTAACATCTTTACATCTTACTAGACATGCATATACTTGATTTGCTTCATTGAAGATGGGCTGATAAATCGTTTTTACATAAACAGAATCATCATCTTTTGTGTAATAGGCTACTTCTGTAGTATATGTTTCTCCATTTAAGGCAGAGTTTATTCCTGTTTTTACTCTTTTAGATCGATTGTATAATGCTCTGTACTGATTAAGCAAACCTATTTCATTAGGGACTAACCTTTCTAAAAGATTAACCATAGCACTATTATAATCGATAAACTTATTCTCTTGGCTGACTAATGCTATCGCGTCTCTGGAGTCTTTGATTAATAATTGAATGATCGCATTTTGAGGAAAATGAGATAACTGGTTCTTTTCAAAAATATCAGGATAAATAAAATACCCTTCTATCGCATCTTCAATTATAATTGTTGATCGATTTCCTTCTTGATCATATAACTCTTTCTTAACTTTCTGACCTATCTCTAATTCATTGAAAGACCCTAGAAAAACTCCCTTCCATTCTATGGGACATAAATCAAAAAATGAATTGTATTTTAGGTGTTCATCCGTAATATCAAACAAAAAGATAGCCGCCTTATTTTCATTTAGTAATAAGAAGTCCTTTTTTTGTATTTGTAAAAAAGGGATTGTATTGTCTTTATCTATATTTGATAGCAATGACGGTTTGAACATAGTTTCGGGAGTTCCTTAGATAGCCAGTAGTTATTGTGTTGAATTTGATTGTCCTTACAATTTAAAAATTTATAGAAAAAACGAAAAATTATAATACTAATATGTTATCACAAATTGTTACAGGAGTTTGGAATTGGGGAGATCTTTCACCTCAAGAAATAAATAAACTAATACACCAAAGTATTGATGCAGGTATCACAACTTTTGATCATGCAGATATTTATGGTGGATATACAATTGAAAAATTATTTGGTGATGCATTAGCTTTATCACCAGAATTGAAGAGTAAATTACAGATTGTCACTAAATGCGGCATTAAGTTATTACATCCAAATCGTCCATCACATCAGTTAAAATCTTACGATACTAGTAAATCTCATATTATTCAGTCTGTAGATAAGTCTCTAGAAAATTTACAGGTGGATGTTTTAGATTATATCTTAATTCATAGACCTGATCCTTTATTACAACCTAAAGAAGTTGCAGAAACTATCGAAGAGCTAAAAACTGCTGGTAAAGTAAAAGCTTTTGGTGTTAGTAACTTCCTTCCTCATCAGGTAGATGCATTACAGAAAGAGGTTAATATTGAGATCAATCAAGTTCAGATTTCACCATTGCACACAACGGCTCTATATGATGGATCTTTAGACAACTGTCTGAAAAATGATATCCGTCCGATGGCGTGGTCACCGCTTGGCAATGGTAGAATCTTTACAGAATCTTCTCCGGAAATTGACTCACTGAAAAATGTTCTAAGTGAAGTTGGAGAGAAATATGGTCTTGCCTTAGATCAGACTATTTTTGCTTGGCATTTATCTCATCCAACGAGAATTATTCCTGTTTTAGGCACAACAAAAGGAAGTCGTATTGTTGCAGCAGCAGAAGTAATGGACAAAACATTAGAAAGAGAAGATTGGTTTAGAATTCTACAAGCTGCAGAAGGACACGAAGTACCTTAATGATTATTGATTTATAATGCCTGATAAAAGTTCAAAAATTCAAGACCCTGGAGTTGGGGCTAGCTATCAGCATAAAACAAAAAGGATAATTAATCCAGATGGTTCTTTTAATGTAAAGAGAGTTGGTACATTAAATATTATCAACGATGCCTACCATTGGTTAATTACTATTCCTTGGGCTCCTTTTATTGCGGTAGTTACGAGTGTAATTTTAGCAACGAATTTCGTTTATGCATTGGTATATCTCATAATAGGTGTAGAACACATCAGTGGCGTTCAACCAAGTGGCTACCTTATGGATGATTTTATAAGTGCATTGTTTTTTAGTGTCCAAACTTTCACTACTGTTGGGTATGGAGCTATGGCTCCTATTGGAAACCTCACAAGTTTAATAGCCAGTTTAGAAGCTTTTAATGGGCTATTACTTTCTGCGTTTTCTACCGGTATTCTTTATGGTCGTTTTTCAAGACCAATATCTAAAATTAAGTTTTCGCAAACGGCCTTACTTACACCATACAAGAATACAAAGTACGATTCCATCCAATTCAGAGTTGTAAATAAAAGGGCTAATACCTTACTAAATATTCGAGCTTCAGTGTATTTATCAATTAATGCTAAATCACAACAACCAGGAGAATTTCGATTAAAAAGAGATTTTTATGATTTATCCTTAGAGCGTAGTAGCATTATGTTTTTACCACTTACTTGGACTATTGTTCATATCATTGATGAAAACAGTCCTTTGTATGGTATTAATTTAAAAGAGTTAGTGGATAGACAAACTGAAATGTTGATTACACTGAATGGTTTTGATGAAACTTTTGGTCAGGATACATATACTTACTTCTCCTATTTTGCATCAGAATTTGAAGAAAATAAGAAGTTTATCAGAAACTTTACTGTAGATAATAATGGTGATATTATTCTTAATGTTGATGATGTACATATGACAGAAGATTTATAAAAAAGGCTCTTGGTGGTATAAACCAAGAGCTTTTTTTATGCTAAACCGTCTTTCACTTTTTGAGCTTTACTTTGTCCTATCAGATCTGCCACTTCATCTACAGATGCAGCCTTTATATTTGATAAGGTTTTATAGTGAGTGAGTAATTTTTTTATTGTATTTGGACCAACTCCTGGGATATCTTCAAGCTTCGTATGAATACTTCCTTTGCTTCTTAGATTTCTATGAAAAGTGATACCAAATCTATGAGCTTCATCCCTTAATCTTTGTACCAATTGTAAAGACCTCGATTTCTTACTAAGATGTAGTGGTATTGGATCTTCTGGAAAGAAAATCTCTTCTAATTTTTTTGCGATACCAATCACCGGAAGCTTTCCATACAAGCCTAACCTTTCTAATGCCTCTACAGCTGAACTCAGTTGCCCTTTACCCCCATCGATAATTACCAATTGTGGCAATTTTTGTTTTTCATCGAGTAACCTTCTATATCTTCTATATACAGCCTCTTCCATAGATGCAAAGTCATTAGGGCCTTCTACAGTTTTCACATGAAAATGTCTGTAATCTTTTTTCGCTGGTCTACCATCTCTGAAAACAACACATGCAGAAACTGGGTTTGAACCTTGTATGTTTGAGTTATCAAAACACTCAATATGAACAGGAACCTCTTTTAATTGAAGGTCATTTTTTAGTTGAAGTAATGTCTGATAGCTACTTTTCTTATCATTTATTTCTCCTCTTGATGTTTCTCTTTCCCTTTTATAATACATTGCATTTTTAAAAGACAATTGTATTAATTTTTTCCCATCACCAATTTTAGGTATTGAGAATTCCATACGTTCATCTTCATCAATAACATCACTAAGGTCGATATTCGTATATATTTTTCTTGAATTTGTAGAGTATCGTTCTCTAAAATCCATGATTGCGTAAAGGAGAAGTTCACTATCAGATTCGTCCATTCTTTTTGTCAGTTGATTGGATTCTGAATGCATAATTCCTCCGTTCATTATTTTTATAAAGTTAACGTAGGCAAACTTATCATCAGTAACTATCGCATATACTTCACACTCTCTGAATGTAGGAGAAACAACCAATGATTTAGACTGATAATTGGTAAGAAGATCTAACTTCTGCTTCCATTGTTGTGCCTCTTCAAAAGCTAAAGCACTAACAGCCTCTTCCATTTTCTGTGTAAAGAACTCTTTGGGAACACTTAAATTACCTTTCAGGATCTGTAATATCTGATTAATATCTTGTTGGTAATCTTCCTCCTTTTGTTTTCCTTCACAAGGACCTAAACAATTATTGATATGGTATTCTAAACAGACAGAGTATTTTCCTGCAGCAACATTATCTTCTGATAAATTATATGTACAGTTTCTGATTTTATATAACTGTTTAAAAAGATCCAAAAGAGCATTCATTGTCCTTAAACTAGGATAAGGACCAAAATATTTATGTCTTTTATCTTCTGTATTTCTGGTATAAAATACTCTTGGAAATCGCTCTTTCGTTACACAGATATAGGGATATGTTTTATCATCCTTTAGAAGAATATTGTATTTGGGTTGATTCTTTTTTATTAAGTTATTTTCAAGTAATAAAGCATCATATTCAGTATCCACTACAATGAATTCAATTTTTCGAATCTCAGTCACTAAGCGTTTCGTCTTACGATTCATTGTGGCCTGCTTCAGAAAATAAGAAGACACCCTGTTTCTAAGTTTTTTGGCTTTGCCTATATAGATGATTTTTCCTTCATCATTAAAATACTTATATACTCCAGGTTGCATTGGAAGGTTTTTTACCACCTTCATTAATTCTTCTTTATAATCTTCCATACTTACAGTTTGATAAAAAGCACTTACGAATATACTGTTTTTAAAGGGTAAAAAAATAAGGAGTAACTAGATTTACAACTAGCATACTCCTTACAGATATTTGTAATATTTTTTAGACTATTGCATAAATCTATTCAGCAAGTTAAATCTAGCCTCTATTATCTTGTCAGTGTTATAGGTAGATGGTTCTATTTCAACAGGATTCGATAATACTGATGCAAGTTTTAATTTTTGTGTTCTAGATAAATATCTAAGATCTTTTTTATAATAAAAGTCTGCAGCTTCTCCGATACCATAAATATTATCGCCCCATTCTACATAGTTTAAATACAACTCGAAGATTCGATCTTTATCAAGAATACATTCCATACCTACAGCACCAATAGTCTCTAGGTATTTTCCCAAGTTATTCTGATGAGGCATTAAGAACATATTTCTTGCTACTTTTTGAGATATAGTAGCATCCGTTAGTGGATGGTCTGTCTGAGCATAACCATTATGTTGTTGGAAAGTAGGATCTTCTACCCCAATGATCGCAGTTTGAATATCATTAGGAACAGCATCTTTGGGAATAAACTTTGGTATACTTACCTGATTTATATCAAAATTTGCTCTGGCACACATATATAAAGACATAGTAGGATTGGCCCATTTTAAATAAAATGAACTAAAAGCTACATAAATAATAAAGAGGATGTGAACCCCTAAAATCGTAATAGATAATCGTTTTATAAATGGTAAAATCATGTTAGTGAGGGGTATTAGGTAGTACTATATCGTTGAGTGTAATACTCCTATAATTTATTGAAAACAAGTTAGATACACTTAAGTGATTCGTAATTATTTTTTTGAATTACGTTAAATTTCCACTTATTTTCTTAAAATTCAAAAATTATTCCTCAGAATCTTCTGGTTTTCTAATAGGTACGACAATAGAAATTCTTTCCCATATGGCTACTAAATTACACCCTTCTGGATCATCTTGTAGGAAAATAGAGAATTTTTGGAAAATCCTGAACGAGTTTAATGCAGGTAATTTAAGTCTAAATACATCCTCATTTTTATTGTACTTGTAGGTACCCCAAGACCCTTGTGCTTTGTTGACTATTAAGGTCCATTCTGCTGTATCTGGAATCGCATAAAGCGAATAAGTACCTTCTTCTAATAACTCTCCCCCAAACATCACATCTTTAGTTATTGTGATTTCTGTTGCATCATCATCACCAAATCTCCAGATTTTTCTCCAAGGTACGGAAACACCAAATTTCTTATCGAAATCAGACTTCATCTTTGGTCTTCCGTATGTAACTTTTACGTAAGTACCGTCTTCCATTTTATGAGTTGCCATTCCAGTCTCACTTTTTCTAGGCTTATGTTTGATATCTTGAGCGTGTAAACTGAAAGGAAAAATAAAAAGTAATAGGGCTATATATTTTCTCATATTGTATGGATTGTCAAATCAATAAAAAAACGGAAATCACTTAAAAAAATATTATCAGTGATTTCCGTTTCAAATATCGTAAAAAGAATTCTTATTCTATAGTACCCCTTTGGTACTTGGAATTTCATTATTTCCTTCTTCAACTTTTATTGCCATTCTTATTGCTTTTGCGAATGCTTTAAAAGCCCCTTCTATAATATGATGATCATTATCTCCTGTCGTCTTAATATTTAAGTTACAGCCTGCTGTATCTGAGAATGACTTAAAGAAATGCGAGAACATCTCTACTGGAAAATCTCCAACACTTTCTCTTGATAAAGGTGCATCACAAACAAACCAAGGTCTACCTGAAAAGTCTAATGCCACTTGAGCTAATACTTCATCCATAGGAGCGATAAAGAAACCATATCTTTCAATACCTCTTTTATCACCTAATGCTTGTTTGAAAGCTTCACCGATAGCTAAGCCTGTATCTTCAATTGTATGGTGCTCATCAATATATAAATCACCTGTTACTTTTACAGTAAGGTCTATTTTACCATGACGAGCAACTTGGTGTAACATATGATCAAAGAAACCAATTCCTGTAGAAAGGTCTGATTTACCACTACCGTCCAAGTTTACTTTAATCAGAATAGATGTTTCATTAGTGATACGCTCTACTTTAGCTTCTCTTCCATTTGGAGAGTAGTTTGATAGAAACTCATAAATTTCCTTCCAAGATTTAGTTTCTAATACTGCATCTTCTGAAGAACCTTTTTCACCAATAAAAATTCCTTGAGCACCTAAATTTGTTGCTAATTCAACATCTGTAAGTCTATCGCCTATGACGAAACTATTTTTTAAGTCATAATCTCCAGACATGTAGGCTGTCATTAAACCTGTTCTAGGCTTTCTTGTTGGGGCATTTTCATGCTCAAAAGTCTTATCGATCAACATATCATCAAAGACAATTCCTTCACCTTTTAAGGTGTCCAACATTTTATTATGTGCAGGCCAAAATGTATCTTCTGGGTAACTATCAGTACCTAAGCCATCTTGGTTTGTTACCATTACTAATTCATAGTCGAGTTCTTGTGCTATTTTTTGTAATTGAGAAATAGCCATAGGAACAAACTCTAACTTTTCTAATGAATCTACCTGATAATCTACAGGAGGTTCAACGATAATTGTTCCGTCACGATCAATAAATAATGCCTTTTTCATGAAGCTTGTTCGTAGTTCTGATTATACTTTTGTTTAATTCAGCTCACAATATACGATGTATTTCATTATTGGATTGTCCCGTTTCTCCATTTTTTAACGGTATCGAACCAAACTCTTTTATAATCGAAGGATCTTTTTAATTCATAATGAGTACCCGTAAACTGATTATTGTCTTCCATAAAGTCGAATTCCACCTGCCCATGATTTAAATTACTCTCATATGACCATCGAATTCCACCGTCTATATTAGAGACCTCATTAGGCTCACCAAAAATAATATATACTATTCCTCTGTCGGTTTTCCAGCCTTCCTTATAATCTGTAAACTTAATATTAGCTTCCGTTACTCTATCAAAATACATTTTGATCATACGTTTAGCATTATCTGGTGACCCTGCCACATTTAACCAAAAATTTTCAAATGCTAATCTCGGTCGATCTCCCGATTTAAAAGACATCATCTCATTTTGTGTAGATATATATATCATTGGAGGATAGATATGTCTCATTTTTCTGTACTTAGGAAAATCCTCAGGAACAGACATAAAACCAACACCTTCTCTACTGGCAGTATCTGATTGAATAAAATACAACCCAGTTGATTTAACATCTATTGCTTCATTGGCCATGATCTGAAAACTAGAATCAACTACCATTGGGTTGCCAAGGTTTGGATTTTCTATCATGGGTGGTGGAGCAGGCATAAAATCTGTAGAAAAATGATACACATAATATGGGGTTCCGGCACTACCTTTTACCGTAAAGTTTTCACCTTGTTTGATATAAGCCATACTGCTTCCTAAATCAACATTGAAATTAGTTTGTGCGGAGGCTTCAACAGTAAAGAGAAGAATAGATAGAATTTTAAAGAAGTATGATGCTGTCTTTCTCATTTAAAAAGTCTCGGAATGAGTTTTTAAGTTTTACAGAGAATTAAGTTAATAATTTTTGAAGAAAGTAAGAAGTCAATTTTTATAAGAAACAATGAAAACAAAAAGGTATTCCTAATTTTCACATTAAGAATACCTTTTCTATTCAATCTATGTCTCTCTATCAGCTTGTGTGATATTCATAAACATCACTCAAGTTATTGCTTAGATATTTGTTTTGAATAATTTAATTGCGATAGCAAGCAAGATAATACCAAATACTTTCCTCAAAATATTTGCTCCTCCTTTACCTAATTTCTTTTGAATCCATCCTGAGCTTTTCAAAACGATATAAACAAAAAGTAAATTAAGTATGATACCCAAAAGAATACTCATTTCTGAATATTCTGATTTTAGTGATATAATCGTAGTCATTGATCCTGCTCCTGCAATTAGAGGAAACGCTAAAGGAACAATAGACCCTGAACCTGCATCAGGCTCACTCTTAAAAAGAACTATACCTAAAATCATTTCTATTCCTAAAAGAAACAGAATTATGGCACCTGCAATAGCAAATGAATTTACATCAATACCAAAAAGATTTAGTATTTGTGTACCAACAATCAAGAATAGGATCATGATAATCCCAGCAACGACCGTGGCTTTTCCTGATTCAATTTTCCCTTCTTTTTGTCTTAAATCAATAATAATAGGAATTGAACCTACAATATCAATTACAGAAAATAAAATAAGGGTTACAGATGCAACAGCTTTAAAGCTGACACTTAAATCAAAATCAGTCATGATTTAATCAATTATTTAGTCCTCAATTTTGAAGCCTGCTGCAGTTAAATCTTCCCAATAGCTAGGGTATGATTTTGCTACTACTTCTGGCTCATCAATATTTAATTCACCCAAGATTGACAGTGGAGCAAAAGCCATTGCCATTCTGTGGTCTTCGTATGTATGAATAGTTTGTCCATCGATTGAAATACCTCCAGCTGGAACGATGATCTCTTCATCACCAATTACTTCAATCTCTAAACCTAATTTTTTGATCTCATTTTGAAGAGCAGCAATTCTATCTGTCTCTTTAATTCTCAAGCTTTGAAGACCAATCATACGCCCTTCCATACCTAAAGCTGCTACTAAAGATACAATAGTTTGTGCAAGGTCTGGGCAGTGTGTAAAGTCAAAAAAGAACTTTTCTGCTTTTTCTGTTTTAGTTAAACGTACACCATCTGCTTCAAAAGTTGATTTCACACCCAATTGCTCCATGATCTCAACAATGGCTTTATCTCCTTGAAGAGAATCTTCTCTAAGGTGCATAATCTTGATGTCAGCTTCTTCACTTAGAGCAGCAATTGAATACCAGTAGCTCGCACCAGACCAATCTGATTCAATAGTATAATTACCTGCTTTATACTCTTGAGGAGCAACAGTAATTGTATTATCCTCCCAAGTATACTTTACTCCAAAACGTTCCATTAGACTTAAAGTCATCATGATATACGGTTTTGAAGCTACCGTTCCTTCTAATACTAATTTGATCCCTTGTGGTAATGTAGGACCAACTAGTAATAAAGCTGAAATATATTGACTACTTACATCCCCTCTAATACTTACTGTATCTGTTTTTTGTGTAAAACCATTGATCTTATGAGGAGGGTATCCATCATTCTTTAGATATTCAACATCTGCTCCAAGGCTTCTTAATGCATCTACTAAAATACCAATTGGTCTTTCTTGCATACGAGCAGTACCTGTCATGATCGTCTTACGATTATTGGCTGTAACATATGCAGTTAAAAAACGCATCGTAGTACCTGCATCAAGAACATCAAGAGTTTCATCATTAGATGCTAAAAGACGCATCATTGTCTGAGTATCTCTTGCTTTAGAGATGTTTCCTAATTCAATGTTTTCTTTTGCAGAAGCTTGAATAATCAATGCTCTGTTCGACTCACTTTTAGATGATACCAATGGCACATCTAACTTTACAGTTTTAGAAGGGTGAAATATTTTCATCGTCTTTTTTGTTAGTTCTGTTGGTTTTCAAATAGTTCCATTTCAAAAAGATTACTTAAATGCTGCTTAAGTACCTTTTCTACTTCTTGCATGTCCACCTCTTTACCTAGTTCAAACTGCATAGATGTTACAGCTTTATCTGAAATACCACAAGGAACAATATTTCCAAAGTAATTAAGGTTTGCGTTTACGTTGAGGGCAAATCCATGCATAGTTACCCAACGGGATGTTTTTACACCCATCGCACATATTTTTCTTGGGTTTGGATCGCCGTTTTCACCAATCCAAACACCTGTAAGTCCATCAATACGACCTGCTTTGATTCCGTAATCACCTAAAGTTAAGATGACTGCTTCTTCTAGTAATCGTAGATATTTATGGATATCTGTAAAAAAGTTATCCAAATCGAGAATAGGATACCCTACTATCTGGCCTGGACCATGATAAGTGATATCTCCACCTCTATTAATTTTGAAAAACTCTACATGTTCTCTTTCAAGACCTTTTTGATCTAATAGTAGATGCTCTTCTTTACCGCTTTTTCCTAAAGTATATACATGAGGGTGCTCCACAAACAATAAATAATTCTTTGTAGGGATTTCTTCCTCTCCTCTGTCTTTTCTTCTTCTATTCTCGAGTTTTGTTTGAACGATTCCGTCAAATAACTCTGTTTGATAGTCCCATGCCTTGCCATAAGGCATATTACCTAAATCTTGAAATTCTACTTTCTTGTTCATGACAACTTTGATCAAAACGATACTGTACTGCGAAATTGCACAAAAAAAACCTCTTCTAATGCAAGAAGAGGTTGATATCTATAAAAAAGATAGAATATTTTAACTCGTAGACTTGATGTATGCCAAAAATTCCCCTTGAACACCTAGTGTATTCGCTAATTTTAGCATAGCAGTAGCCTCCATCTCACTTATGTAGCCTTTTCTATTATTGGCATCCCAAGCGAGACATATATATTTTAAGCGCGTTTCTGAAGGGAATTCTAACATTACCTCTGATAGGTAATCTTTTGCTCTGTCAAAAGCATTCACATAGTCTTCTGCGATAAATTGAGTAGCCCACTCTAACTCATCATGACCTTGAATATTTGTTGCAGTTTCCTCCAAAATTGCCTGCTCGTCTTCGTCTAGTCCGTGATAATGGAATATCACTGATTTGATCAATAAGTAAGCTTTTTTCTCTTCACTAGTCATTTTTGCCTGTAACGAGGTTTAATCAAGACAAATATAACATTATAAGTCGTTCAACCAAATAAACGTTAACGTAAAACACTATTCATATTCACACTTTATACTTCAAATCTTTGTGAATAAACAACTTAGAGAAAAATAGCTTTTATCATATTTCAATAAATTCTTTCTATGAAATAGATTACTTATGTAATAAAAAAGAGGTAAAAGCCTTCACTTTTACCTCTCAGTATCTATCAATTTTGAGATTACTTCACTTTTTGTTGGAAGTATTCTAATGTTCTTTTTAAACCTTCAGATCGATCAATCTTTGGCTCCCAATCTAAGATTTCCTTTGCTTTTGTAATATCTGGTCTACGTTGTTTGGGATCATCCTTAGGTAATTCTTGGTAAGTTACCTTACTACCTGAATTAGTAATCTCAACAATTTCATCCGCAAATTGCTTGATTGTGATCTCTTGAGGATTACCAATATTCACTGGGTAATGATAATCTGACAATGTTAAGCGATAAATTCCGTCAACCAAATCATCTACATAACAGAATGATCTAGTTTGAGAACCATCTCCAAATACTGTGATATCTTCTCCTCTTAATGCCTGACTCATAAAAGCAGGTAATGCTCTACCATCATTCAGACGCATTCTTGGTCCATAAGTATTGAAGATTCTGACAATACCAGTATCAATACCGTGGTAATTATGGTATCCCATAGTAATTGCCTCTTGGAATCTTTTTGCTTCATCATATACACCTCTTGGACCAATTGGGTTTACATTACCCCAATATTCTTCTGGTTGAGGGTGTACACTTGGGTCCCCGTATACTTCTGAAGTTGAAGCAATAATGAAACGAGCTTTCTTTACTCTCGCTAATCCTAATAAATTATATGGTGCTAAAGAGCCTACTTTTAAAGTTTGGATAGGCATCTCTAAATAATCAATAGGACTTGCTGGTGATGCAAAATGAAGAATGTAGTCTAATTCTCCAGAAACGTGTACAAACTTGGTTACATCATGGTGATAGAACTCAAAGTTGGGATTACCAAACAAGTGAGAGATGTTGTCTTCACTTCCTGTTAGAAAGTTATCCATTCCTACCACTTTAAACCCATTTGCCAAAAACTTATCGCACAAATGAGAACCTAAGAAGCCTGCCGCTCCTGTAATCAGTACTCTTTTCATTCTTAATTGTATCGTAGTAATAAAAAATAATTTTAAAGATAATCTTCAATATCTCCTGCCCCCTGACGGATGACTTCAAAATCTCCATCTCTTAGGTCAACAACAGTAGATAAATGTATGTTTCCATACCCTCCATCAATTACAGCATCAACTTGATTTCCGTAATCTTCATAGATTAATTCTGGGTCTGTTGGATATTCTAAAATATCATCATCTTGTTTCAAAGAAGTTGTAACAATAGGATTACCTAATAACCTTACTAACTCCCTTGGAATATTATGATCGGGTACACGGATACCCACTTCTTTCTTTTTTGTATCTACCAATTTAGGTACAGAACTACTGGCCTTCATGATAAATGTAAATGGACCTGGTAACGATTTTTTCAACACTCTAAAAACAGGTGTATCAATCTGTTTTACATAATTTGTAATGTCTGACAGGTCGTAGCAAATAAATGCAAGATTCATTTTATTGGCTTTTAAACCTTTAAAACGAAGTAACTTTTTTAATGCTGATTGATTGGTTAAGTCACAACCTACACCATATACAGTATCTGTAGGATAAATTACTAATCCACCTCGTTTTAAAACGTTTACTACCTCATTTAAAATACGTTCTTGTGGATTGTCAGGATTGATTCTAAAAAAATCTGCCATGGTCTTAATATTTATTCATGTGAAGATAATGGTTGCTTTTTAATTTATATGCACAAAAGAAGGTAACACATAAAATATTTACTATATATTGCTATGATTAATTTAAATATTAATACCTAAAATGGCATACATAACGATTCCAGTTAAAACAACTTATCTGGAAATTACAGAAGACAAAATTGTTCCTTTTGAATTTAAAAATAAGGTAGCAATTGAGAGATGGATTCCTGAGAATGTGGATGAGTATTTAACGCTTTATAAACAAGTGGGAGACGATTGGGGATGGACTGGAAGAATCCTTATGCCACAAGATGAATTAAAGAAATGGTTGTTTTCAGAAAATTGTGTTTTGTATATCCTAAGAGTAGATAATGATCATGCAGGGTTTATTGAATTTGATTTATCACAGGAGAACAAAGCTGAAATCGTGTACTTTGGGCTTTTAAAGCAATTTATTGGCAGACAACTCGGTTTACCATTTTTAAGTCAATCGACAGAAATGATGTTCAAAAAATTACAAATTGAAGATGTATGGCTACATACCTGTGAATATGATCATCCTTCTGCTATTAGAATATATCAAAAGCTAGGGTTTTACATCACACAAGAGACAATTGATGAAGAACCTTATGATGAAGATTTTTTAAAAGCTTTTAAAGAGAAATACTCATAACCCTATTCCAAAATAAGAAACATTTAAAGTCAAATATATTTAACCATGAAAAAGATTTGCTTCGCAACCAATAACCCCAATAAGTTGAAAGAAATTCAACAACAATTAGATGGTTTATATGAGGTTGTCAGTTTAAAAGAAATCAATTGTAATGAAGAGCTCCCTGAAACACAGGAAACTCTAGAAGGTAATTCTGCACAAAAAGCTCAATATGTATGGGACAATTACCAAGTAAGTTGTTTTGCTGATGATACCGGATTAGAAGTTAACGCCTTAAATGGAGATCCAGGAGTATATTCAGCAAGGTATGCTGGTCCACAAAGAGATAGCGATGACAATATGGACCTAGTCTTGAAAAATCTTGAAGGTAAATCGGATAGATCAGCAAGATTCAGAACTGTTATTACTTTGGTTTGGAATGGAGAAATTAAACAAGTCGATGGTATTGCTGAAGGAGAAATTATAAAAGAACGTACCGGTGATCAAGGCTTTGGTTATGACCCTATTTTTAGACCAATTGGGCATGAAAAGACGTTTGCTCAATTATCTGCTTCGGAAAAAAACGAAATTAGTCATAGAGGTAAAGCAGTTACTAAGCTAATAGAATTACTAAAAAGCATTTAATTACTACTTTTATATTCATGAACACAACTTTACAGTGTGGATAAATATGTTTTTTTTTATAAAATGCGTATTATTGGTCTTCGCCTAAAGTATTTTTTAGTCTAAAATTCATCATCATGGAACTAACATTACAGACAAAAAAAGAGTACCAAAAATTTGGATTAGCTTTTGGACTAGCAGCTATTCTAGTTCAATCATTCCCACTCATTTATGGTGCTTTTACAACTAATGTTGCAGCTACTTCTGTTATCGGAAAGTTAATCATTGTGCCATTTAGCACTCCTGCTATTTTATTTATTGGATTAGCAATTCTTAAAAGCTACAAGGAAAAAGCATTATTCTGGATTGGCTTGCTTGGCGTATGGATGAGCGTCATATTAAACCTATATATTTTTTATGGTGGACAAGAAGTTCTTTTAGAAACTATATTAAATAGTATCACACGAAAAGGAATGGCCATGATACTTAGTTTATTAGTATTGCGTTATTTCTTCCAAAAGAATAATTTTATTCATTTAATCATAGGGTTTATGGCAATTGTAGTGTTAGCTACACTCAATTCATTCCTATTATATTCTGAAAAGCTTACTGCCACTGAAATCTTGGAACAAAGCCTTTGGGGTGGATTATTCTATGTATTTACATTAGGTATTGGTTATATCCTATTTAAAATATTCATTGGCAATGATGATCATGAAGGAGAAAAAGTAGAAGAAGAAATCCCTACCTTCTCACCTTCTCAACTAGTATTTTACTTTATGTTACTGGGACTTTATTTTGCCGATTTCTGGAAAGGTGGAATGAGTTGGCAAGCTGAAATGAATATTTTATTCCAAATGGTATTTGCTATTATTGGTATCGTTTATTTCAGTAAAAATATTATTACCATTGGTATGGCACTAACATTGGTTTCATTGATTGGTAGAATTGTAGCTTTCTATCAAACTAATTCAGCTGAAGCTGCCTTTGGTATTGGTTTTAGTTTATTAGTTCTTGGCTTATTCGAGTTCTCAAGAAGGTCTGAAAATAAATCTAACAAATCCCCAAGAGTGAAAACAAAATAATTGGATTGATATAAATAAAAAAGGCATGTAGATTATCTTTTCTACATGCCTTTTTTAATATATAAGATCTCTATTACATCTTCTTTTGTAATACTTGCCATAAAACAACACCAATGGTAACAGATACATTCAATGAATGTTTGGTACCAAATTGTGGAATTTCTAATGCCATATCAGAAGCTGCAATAGCTTCATCACTAACGCCCATTACTTCATTACCAAAAACTAAAGCTACTTTTTCTTCTTTAGTTGTTTCGAAATCCTGAAGCATAGTAGAACCTTCAACTTGTTCAACAGCAATTACTTTATATCCATCTTCTTTCAATTTTTCAATCGCTTCTACTGTAGACTCATGATGTTCCCAAGTTACAGTATCCTGAGCTCCTAGGGCAGTTTTATGAATATCTCTATGAGGTGGTTTTCCTGTGATACCACATAAAACTACTTTCTCAATGGCAAAAGCATCACCTGTTCTAAAAGAAGAACCTACATTATTTAATGATCTGATGTTATCTAAGACAACAACAATATTATTTTTTTCTTGATTCTTGAACTCTTCAGCACTCACTCTGTTAAGTTCATCCATGCTTAACTTTCTCATTCTTTACTTATTAATCTCCTTCCGGATAATGATGACTCATTCTACGGCGTTCAATCTTATTCATTGCCAACTCTCTATTACTAGAAAGTGTTCTATACGTTTCTTGATCCTCAATCAATTGAGCATCTCTCTCCATATATTTAAAAATCGTTTCTATTATTCCCATCAGTTCTTCTTTGATAGAATAAAACGACCATTGATCTACTTTCCTTACATTTAAAAGACCTGCATTTTTCATGTAAATTAAATGTCTTGAAGTCTTTGTTTGCGTAAAGTCGAGTACTAGTTCAATATCTGAAATACACATCTCTTCATTTTCATAAAGCAGATGCATAATTCTTATACGTGATTCTTCACCTAAGGCTTTCATTATTTGAGTACCTATAGATAAATTGAAGTGTTTTAGCTTCATAGAAATATCAATGCTTTAATTCGCGTTCACAAATATATGAATTCATTTGATATCTCCTTAAAAATCAGAAAAAAAGGGTTTTATAAAATCGAAATCACCGTATAATCACAAAGTTATCGTTTTTGTGAGCTAAAATTACATATACAAATATTTCATTTCTTAGGATTACAACCTGCATAACAACGTAAAAATAGAATAAATCAATCAAGTCGATATAATAATTCTAAGATTAGTAAATTTTTACAATACATAATTTTTTGGTTAGAAAATTTAGCCTTAAACTTGTAATAGGTAAAGATAATAGGTTAATCGCCTATTATATGGCATGATACACCAGTAACATTAACCAGTTGTGGAAAGACATTCAATATTGTTGGATGTCTTTTTTTTATTTTTAATATCTTATCGATCCCTAATTTGTTACCTCTACTCGCCTCAAAATTATTATCTTCGCACTTATATTAATAATAACATGATAGAGAGAGCAATAAAAATCGGTACTAGGAAAAGTAAGCTTGCTTTATGGCAAGCCGAATATGTTAAAGCACTTCTTGAACAAAATGGTTTAAAAGGTGAATTGGTGTTGATTGAAACTAAAGGAGATAAAATCTTAGATAGAGCATTATCGAAAATTGGTTCTAAAGGTGTTTTCACTGAAGAATTAGAAGACCAACTTCGTAATGGTGATATAGATATTGCAGTGCATAGTGCTAAAGATATGCAAGCTTCTTTAGGAGATGACTTTGAATTAATTGCTTTCACTGAAAGAGAAGCTTGTCATGATGTTTTCGTAAGTCATAAAAAAGGATTTACTGTAGATAAAGATAAAGAGTTTGTTATTGGTACTTCTTCAGTTAGAAGAGTTGCTATGCTTACAAAACATTTTCCTAATGCAAAGATTGTAGATGTTAGAGGTAATCTACAAACTCGTATTCAGAAAATGGAAGATGGATTATGTGATGTTCTTATGCTTGCATATGCTGGTGTTCATCGTATGGGTTATAACGATATGATTGTTCATGAACATCCATTAGATACGTTTACTCCTGCGACAGGACAAGGTTGTGTAGCCATCGAATCAGCTACGAATTTAGATCCTGAAGTAAGATCAGCTATTAGAAAAGCTATTAATAACGAAAAGACAGAAGTTTGCTTAAAAGCAGAAAGAGCTTTCTTAAAAGAACTTCAAGGCGGATGTAGTATCCCTGCTTTCTGTCTTGCTACATGGACTGCTGATAATGAACTAAAAATTACTGGAGGTTTAGCTCAAGCTAATACTGAAGAAATTAGATATACATATACCTGTTCTCCTGATGAAGTGGAATCAAAAGGAACACAGATAGCAAAAGACACACTAGCAAATGGAGGTGCTGAAATTTTAGCAGCACTGAAGAATTCATAAACTCAAACGAACAACTCAGTCTATATGAAAGGTTTATTGGACCAAAGATTTGGGCAAGGTGAAATTGTCATCTCTAAAGTAGATGATTTAATTAACTGGGCCCGATTATCATCATTCTGGCCACTAGGATTTGGCTTGGCATGTTGTGCAATTGAAATGATCACAACATGGTCATCAACCTACGATCTTGACCGCTTTGGTGTCATTCCAAGGGGTACACCTCGTCAATCTGATGCAATGATCATTTCTGGTACTGTAACTTTTAAGATGGCAGATAGAGTTCGACGTTTATATGAACAGATGGCAGAACCTAGGTATGTTATTTCTATGGGTAGTTGTGCCAATTGCGGTGGTCCTTACTGGGAACATGGATATAATGTAGTAAAAGGTGTGGATAGAATTATTCCTGTGGATGTCTATGTACCAGGATGTCCTCCAAGACCTGAAGCTCTTATTGGTGGTATCTTAAAATTAAGAGATGAAATCCGTAAGGAAACACTTATGGCACCTAAAGCTGTTGAACGATTAATGAACAAAGAAACTGTAAAATAATGACTACAGAAGAAATCGCTGCATTAATTCAGGAAAATATAAAAGACTGTGAGTTGGAGGTGAATACAAAGCTTCCGCAACATGAAATTGTTGTTCCTGCTGATAAAATTGAAGAAGTTTGTCAGTTTCTGAAAACAGATAAAACTACATTCTTCGATACTTTATCATGTTTAACAGGTCTTGATAATGGCCCTGCAAAAAAATCAATGGAAGTATTATACCACTTATATTCTATACCCAACGGTTATAGATTAACTCTAAAGGTGGTACTTGATAGAGAAGATCCAAAACTTCCATCTGTTACTTCTGTATGGAAAGCTGCCAATTGGCATGAAAGAGAAGCTTGGGACTTGGTAGGTATGAAATTTGAAAATCACCCTGATCTTCGTAGAATCCTATCTGCTGATGATTGGATTGGACATCCTTTACAAAAGGATTATAAAGAACAAGATACCTATCATGGCATTACAGTAAAATATGAAAAAGATTAATCTTTTTTAAATGATTAATCAAGCTATAAAAAAGAAGAGGTTAGAGTTATCAACTCTAACCTCATTTTGTTTTGTAAGATAGTTTTAACGTAAAATAAACCTTAGTGTCTTTTGGGTTGTTGCATCTCCAATTTGAATAATGTAGATACCACTATTCAGAGAAGGCAACAAGAGTTCTACGTTTTCTTGATTTGGTATAACAGCAAATTTCTTTATCAATTGGCCTGTTGAAGCATATACATTGGCAGAAACATGACCATTAAAAACATCCAATCCTTTTACAGACAATGTCTGATGTGAAGTTAGGATTGTTGGATAGATTAAAATATTTTTTGTCAAATCATCTTCTAAAGATGTAACCCCAGAATCACCTCCGTTATTATCATCTCCATCATCATCTGATTCTCCTTCCTCAAATTGAAGTTTAACATTATGGTTATAACTCAATCCTCCTTTATCTAAGAAAGTCATTTTTACCGTATAGTTTTCTAATTCATCAGCTGAGAAGTTTTTCTTAGCCATTAGCTTTCCATCTGATACTTCAAAGAAACCATCGTTATTCGTGAATTCTACAGTGTAACTATCTGTTTCATCAGGATCGATGACTAGGAAAGTACCAAAGGATGTCTCATTAGAAACTTCAAATGGAAAGATATCTTGATCTGATTCGTAAGTTATTTTTGTAATTCCCTCATTTACATCATTTATGTAAATTATAGTGCTTATCTCCTCAGTTTGTAAAAGGGTTGTATATTCAAATACAAGTTCCACTTCTGTTAGTTGCTCAAAATTTATTACTCTATTTAACCTGATTGAATCACCATCTAAATAGAAATAATTCGTTCCTTCTACTAAAGTTAAAGAGGCTTGTTTATTATACCCTACTACCCCAATAGCTGTATTTTTTTCGATATTTTCATCAATCTTATTGATACTAATTTCTACCGTTGGTGGAGTTAAATCAATGGTATAACTACGCGTCAATTCTGCTCCTCTAGCATCAGCAACAGTTAACTCTATATCAAAACTATTTTGTTCATAGAAGTTTAATTCATTAGCTACCTTTAGAAGATTACCATCAATATAAAAATTGCTATTATCAACACTAAAATTGTGAGAATCTAGTTCGTCTGCATCTTCAACTGATATTACTCCTACTAGCTCATCTTGAATTCCATCAATTATAGTATTTGAAAGGGATAATAAAGATGGAGCTGAGTTGGTATCACTAAAACTTTTCGATACTTCATAACTGTCTGAATATTTACCATTAGTGGCAATTACTTTATAGGTTCCATATTCAGTTCCGGTATATTGATTAGAAGTAGTGATCTCTAATTCCTCTTCATCTAAATACCATAAATACTGTGTACCCTCACCACCTAAATCTGTCGCTTCTAATGTAAAATTGGATGAATTAAAAGTGATATTAATATCAAAATCTATACTTTGACTTGTATGTGCGATATTAAATTCATCTTTTTCCATATAATCATAAACTTCATCCAAATGGCTAAAAGTTAATTGATTACTACTAACATCAAATTCCTCAAATGATAAATTCTCTGCAAAAGACAGATCTGATAATTCGTTATTTGAAGCATCAAAATAGCTTAATACAGATAGTTGATCAAGATCTATTAAAGAGGTTAATTGGTTATCCTTAATGATCAGTGTATCTAACTGTGATAAAGGAGATAAGCTCGGTAAGCTTGATAATAAATTACCTTGAATATATAATTTCTCTAGTGAACTTAAACCTTCAAAAGATTCGAAAGATTGTATTTTCGAATTAATCGCAACCAAGCTTTTTAAGGAAGTAAGCTTAGATTGTGTCTCTATTTTTTTTACCGGTGAATTAGATACATAAAGTTGCTCTAATTTTGGTAGGTTTAGCGTAGTAAGTTCCTCAATTTGTACATGACTGATATTTAAAACTCTCAAATATGAAAGCTTAGAGATAGAAGATGGAATTTCTCCATTTAAATTATTCTCATTTAAATTAATTTCTACAACATGTCCATTTTCCACAGTAACACCATACCAATTTTCAGCTAATTGATAAGATTTCCAGTTTGTATTTTCTACCCATTCTTCACCATTTAATGCATCATAGATATCATTAAGTGCATTGAATTCATTCTGTGATACACCTGCTGTGGCATGAGCTTCTGTCACTGTAATATCAGAAGAAGTAACATTAAAGTTGTAATCTGCATTACTCACTATACAATGATATTCTTCATCAATAACATCCGATGAAAAATTTCTACTATTAGATACAACTCCATTACTCTCATCGTACCAAGTATACGTAGTGTTAGCTCCTCCAATATTTTCTACAGAAAGTGTAAAACTTGAAAAGTCATTATTCCAAGCTATTTTTGGCGTAAGTTCAATTGACTGATTGTTGTATTGTTCTTCTTCACTAAAAAGATCAATATTATCTTCAATGCCAGAAATTCTTATCGCATTATGACTCACATCCAATTGAAGGGAAAGGACTGAAAAAATTGGTATAGTTGAAAAAACATTTCCCTCTAATTGTAAAGTTTTTAATTGAGTTAATTCATTTATAGAAGTGGGAACATCACCTTCAAACGAACAATAACTCAAATCTATGTCTTCTAAATTTTCAATTTCATCAATTTGAGAAGGGATAGTCCCCTTCAATTGAGGATTTGAAGATAAATTAAGTGTCTTTAAATTGGTTAAGCTAGTAATAGCATCTGGAAGAATACCTGAAAGATTCTGATTAAACAAGTTTAAGCCTGTGACCTTACCACTTTCAACAGTAACTCCTTCCCATGTATTTACATCGGTATTTTTCAACCAGTTTGAATTATCATTCCAGATCTTTCCTTTTAACTCACTATAGAGTGTTGTTAAAGCATCATACTCATCATCAGATACATTATGACCAATACTTATCTGTTTAACTCGATTTATTTCTGTATCTGTAGAATATTGAAATGCTATGTAATAATCTCCTTCAGCTAGATTCTCAAACTGTACATTCGTTGTAAACTTATTTACTGTAACTTCTTCAACAATTGTTGAGAAATCCTCTTTTGTACTTAATGTAATTTCATAACTATCAAAGAAATTTGCCTGATATGGCCAATCTACTACAATCGAATTTGATGAAGAAAGTTGAACTCTAAAATTATGACTTCCTACATGAGCTACAAAACCAGGATAATTAATAATCTCATCCGAAGATAGCACTAGCGTTAATGCCCCATCTTCGTTTGTAGCAGTAAATGTTTTATTTTCTCCAGATGTACCATCTAATTCAGCAATTAAATCATCTGACTCTGATGTGCCATCATAAATAAATAAATAATCATATTCTTCTTCCAAAGAAAAATATTCAAATGTAATACTCACTTTTTCTCCTTCTATTTTAGGATAAAGTGTAGTTATCATATCCTGATTCATAGGATAGTTTTCATCCCCACCTAAATCTTTTAAGGTATAACCATAATCTGTTATTTCATTTTGTTCTCCTAAAAGATAAGTGACACCTTGCCCCATTGTCGGCGAAGTGTAAATCATGCTAATGACAAAAAATAATAGTAGAGTAAATCTCATAAAGCAACGATTTGATAGTCGTGAAAGTAATAGTGTGTACCTCTTGTCTAAATAAAGTAGTACCTCAAATAGACGCTAAAAAGTTGAAATATAATAATTACTAGGGTTACAAAACGTTACAAACGAAAAAAGGACAGAGATTTCTCCCTGTCCTTGTTGATTGACGATAACCTGCTTAGGTTCACAAGCTATCAAGATTAATATAGATAAGACTAGATTAATGTTTTTTATTCCCACTCAATAGTTGCTGGTGGCTTTGAGCTGATATCATATACCACTCTATTTACACCTTTTACTCTATTGATGATATTATTGCTTATTTCAGCTAAGAAATCATATGGTAAGTGTACCCAATCTGCAGTCATACCATCTAAAGATGATACCGCTCTTAAAGCTACTACTTTTTCATAAGTTCTTTCATCACCCATAACACCTACTGACTGTACAGGTAATAACATAGCACCTGCTTGCCATACTTGATCATATAAACCATGGTCTTTTAAACCTTGGATAAAGATATGATCTACTTCTTGTAGGATCTCCACTTTTTCAGCTGTCACATCTCCTAAGATTCTGATACCTAGACCAGGACCTGGGAAAGGATGACGACCTAAAATTTCTTGAGGGATGTTTAGTGTTTTACCTACTAAACGAACTTCATCTTTAAATAAAGTGTTTAACGGTTCCACTACTTTTAACTTCATGTAGTCAGGTAAACCTCCCACATTATGGTGTGATTTAATTGTTGCAGAAGGTCCTTTTACAGAAACAGATTCAATCACATCTGGATAAATTGTTCCTTGGCCTAACCATTTTGCATTTTCTACCTTCTTAGACTCGATTTCGAAAACGTCAACGAATACTTTTCCGATAGCTTTTCTTTTATCTTCCGGATCTGTTTTACCTTCTAACTCTGCATAGAATAAATCTTTAGAGTTTACTCCTTTTACATTCAGGCCTAAACCATGGTAAGATTCTAATACAGATTCGAATTCGTTTTTACGTAACAAACCATTGTCTACAAAGATACAATGTAAGTTAGGTCCAATTGCTTTGTGTAATAAAACTGCTGCAACTGATGAGTCAACGCCACCTGAAAGTCCAAGGATTACTTTATCATCACCTAACTTCTCTTTTAACTCAGCAACTGTAGCATCTACAAATGACTCAGGAGTCCAATCTTGCTTACATCCACATACACCAACAACAAAATCTTGTAACATGAATTTGCCATCAGTAGAGTGAGTTACTTCTGGGTGGAATTGAATTCCGAAAGTTTCCTCACCAGTGATTCTGTATGCTGCAACAGGAATACTGCTTGTACTTGCAATTACTTTAAAGTTTTCTGGAAGGTTAGTGATTGTATCACCATGAGACATCCAAACCTGAGATTCTTCAGGTACCCCTTTGAACATTGGGCTTGTGTGGTCAATGAAATCAAGGTTAGCACGACCGTATTCACGGTGCTCTGAACGTGCAACTGTTCCTCCGTTTTGATGGGCAAGCATTTGCGCACCAAAGCAAACACCTAGTAAAGGCATTTTTCCACGGATTTCCGATACGTCGAAGTTCGGTGCATCTTCTTCTAAAACTGAGTGCGGGCTACCTGATAATATAACACCTTTGTACTCAGAATGATCAATCTTTGGTTCGTGGTTGTAAGGGAAAATCTCACAATAAACATTTAACTCTCTAACGCGTCTAGCAATTAATTGAGTATACTGCGAACCAAAGTCGTAAATTAGGATCTTGTCCATATTATTGGAAGTATTCAGAGATTAATTTATGATGCATGCAAAGATGACGTTTTTTATTGAAAAAATGATGTTTCTTATACGATTTCTATAATTATTTACACTAAAAAACATACGTAATAAAGAAAAAAGGCCACTTACCGAAATAAGTGACCTTTAACATATTATTATATCAAACTAATCCAAGATTAGTTAACATCCCACCAAACTTTATCAGTATAGTTGTTTGCTGGTACATTTTCAGCATTCAAACCTTCCTCATCATTTGGATAGTAACCTCTTGTTGGGATTGCAGTATTACCAATAGTAATTGCAGCTGCAGGAACAGTTAATTGAGGGTAATCTAAACGTCTCCACTCAGACCACGCTTCAACACCTTGTCCATAAAGAGCAACATATTTAGCTTCACCAATTGATTTCTTCCAATTAGCAGCATCATAAGTTACAGTTGCTAAATAAGCATCTTTATCTGCTTCTTCAACACCCCATGCATCCATAGACGCTGCAATAGCTTCTTTGAATACTGTTTCAGCGCTACCACCGATAACACCTCTTTGGATTGCCTCAGCTTCAATAAATTTCAATTCAGCATATGACATTAAGATTGCAGGTTGTTGCTTAGCTCTGATACCTGGCAAATCTTGCTCGTCTTTAGTTGCACCTGAAGGACGAGAAGTTTTACCGTCTTTAGAAGCTTCTAATGACTCAGCATCAGTTAAACCAAATGGTAAACCAACATACTCATCATCAGCGTTCATTGCAGCATATAAACCTAAACGAGGATCGTTCATAGTTTTCATATGCTCAACAAAGAATTCAGTTACTGAATAATCATCACGATTATCTTGAGTAACATTAACCCATAATGGGTTTGCTAATTGAATTTGGTTATCGAATACCAATGTAGCATTGTCTGCATTTGATTCGAATTTGTCAGCTGCAGTAAGCGCTTGTTGTAAGAAAGTTGATGCACTTCCGTTAGCATCAATCATTCTAATTGCAACTCTTGCTTTTAATGCATTTGCAAACTTTTTCCAAGAATCGATATCATTATCATAAATGATATCACCTTGATTAAATGCAGCATTTGTGTTATCAAGCTCTGAAAGTGCCTCATCTAACTTAGAGATAAGATCAAGATAGATATCTTCTTGAGTATCATAAGCTGGAGATGGGTACTCTGCAGGGTTTAATGCTTGAGAATAAGGAACTGATCCCCAAGTATCTGTTACAATTTGAAAAACGTGAACTTTCAATATTTTCACAATTGCAAGCATGTTTTTCTTTTCAGCTTCTAACTGAGGAGTTACAGCTTCAGTTTCACCTAAAATTCTTTCAACTTCAGTTAAGTCTTTTAGAGAATTAGCATAGTAACTTTGCCATGAACCTGTGAAGTATGCTTTGTCATGTTGGTATCTTGACTCTGAAGCATATTGGTTTTGTCCCCAGTATTGTACTAGTAACATACCCCATTCTGCGTTCATTGCTGTACCCCAAGTTCTATCTGCTAATGCAAACTGACCTTGTGTTAATAAGTTCTCTACTGGAACTGAAGTTGGGTTGTTAGGATCGACGTTCATTTCCTCGAACCCGTTGTCACACGATGACAGACCTAATACTGCGGCCGCGGACAATGTATATAATAACTTTTTCATTTGAATCTAATTAAATAAAGATGGTCAATCTTATAATTTGAAGCTCAAGTTAAAGCTGAATGAACGAGTTGCAGGAGTTTGCGCGTTCTCTAAACCTTGAACGTTTGAAGTAGTCGTTACTGCTTGAGGATCTAAGTAAGGGATCTCAGAGTGGATTAACCATAAGTTACGACCAACGATGCTGAAGTTTACATCTCTAAATGGTAATTTAGAAACAACTTTGTTTGGTAATTGGTAACCGATTGAAGCTTCACGTAATTTCACGAAAGAAGCATCAAATACGTTAGGAGCAGCCATGTTCCAGTAAGAACCATAGTAAACTTGAGGGCTTACAGCAATATCGTTTGCAGAACCATCTTCTTTAACACCTTGTAATACCATACCGTTTTCACGGATACCGCCTTCAGCAGTTTCTGGTAATAAACCAGAGTACTTAGCCCATTGTAATGAAGTTGAGTGAATTTTACCACCCATTTGAGCGTCAATTAATGCTGAAACAGTTACACCTTTGAATGAGAATGTGTTACGGATACCACCTGTCCAATCTGGCATTACTGATCCTAAGAATACTCTATCTTCAGTAAATTGGTAGAAACCGTTCGAGTCAACAACTCTTTGACCTTGGTCATTGTAAACATAGTCATTACCGTAGATTGACATGTAAGGCTCATTCTCTTTGATTCTTAAGTCAGCAGCCCAAGTACCACCCATACCGATATATGGTAAGTTTGGAGCTAACTCAACAACTTTGTTATTGATTTTAGAGTAGTTCACTGC
The DNA here is from genome assembly GCF_012641475.1 of Flammeovirga agarivorans. Classification (NCBI taxonomy): domain Bacteria; kingdom Pseudomonadati; phylum Bacteroidota; class Cytophagia; order Cytophagales; family Flammeovirgaceae; genus Flammeovirga; species Flammeovirga agarivorans. The sequence continues at coordinate 29,134 of NZ_JABAIL010000014.1, forward strand.
GATATCCCATCTGAAACCTGAGTTTGTTTGAATAGGAGTACCAGTTAACATTAATTCAATACCGTTGTTGTTCATTGAACCTGCGTTCAAGTATCTTGAAATGTAACCTGTTGTTGGTGACACATCAACTGATACGTTTTGATCTCTTGTAGTTCTGTTGAAGTAAGCAACGTCAACACCTAAACGACCGTTAAAGAAACGCATATCTAAACCGAATTCGTACTCTGAAGTAGTTTCAGGAAGAAGGTTAGCGTTGTTTTGAGTGTTAGGTACAGTATATCTTTGGTTTCCTGCGAAAGCTGGAGTTAATGGCTCATATACATCATATAAAGAGTAAACTGGTGCACCGAATGCAGACTCACCATATGAAGCTCTTACTTTAGCAAATGAAATTACTTCTGAGTTTTGGAAAGCAGGTAGTTCAGAGAATACAAATGATGTACTTACTGAAGGATACAACTTAGAGTTGTTATCTGTAGGTAGAGTTGAGAACCAGTCATTTCTTAATGAAGCATCAACGAATACCATGTCCTTATAACCAACTGATCCTGAGAAGAAGATTGAGTTGATCGCTTGCTCTCTTTGGTAAGTGTCTGTAGTAGCTGGAGAAGCTGAGTTATTTACATTCCAGAATCCATCTAATGGAAGACCACCATTTGTTTCAGTAGTAGTTCTCATGTACTTTCTAGCCATCATGTTACCACCTAAGATACCATTAACAGAGAATTCACCGAAACGATTATCATACATTAAACGACCTTCGAAGTTATCTTCAGACTGTGTTCTTACTTCTTCTTTGTAAGAAGAAACATCTACACCACCTGGACGACGACCTTCATAGAAAGTATGAGTATATCTATCTGTTGAAGCTCTACCTACAACTTTAAGACCTTTAGCTAAATCATAAGATAATGTCATGTTACCCATTAAACGGTCACGAGTATCACCTTGGATGTTTTCGAAACGTACCCAGTAAGGGTTATCAAAGTAGTTAGGAGATAAGTTTGTTGGGCTGATGATGTTCCAAGTTCTTTGAGAACCATCAACTGACTTATAATTTTGTAGACGATCGAAGTCTAATTGTGTTTGCCACCACTGAGTAAAACCTTGCATTACGTTGTTGTTATCGTAACCTGTTGCAGTTCTACCTGAGGCATCTTGATTAATATAAGAAGCAGAAACTGAAGCTTTTAATTTATCTGATAAATTGTAGTTAGCGTTTACAGTAAAAGTATTCTTATTTAAAGAAGAGTTTGGCATAATACCAGAAGAGCTGTTATTAGTGTAACCTAAACGGAAAGCACCTTTGTCATTACCACCTGATAATGAGAAGCTGTTATTGAAAGTCTTACCAGTTTCGAAGAATTCTTGGTATCCTTTGTTAGGAGCTACCCAAGCTCTAGTTTGTCCGTAGTTTTGTGTATCATTTGGATCAAATGAATCCCAGTGTCTAACCATTAAGTTAGGATCATATTTAGGACCCCAAGAACCATCTAATGCATAGTTTGGTCCAATGATTCCATCATAGTCGTACATTCCATCAGCACGGTCGCCATTAATTGAACCACCACCATAAATTTGTTGGTGCTCCATCATGTTAACTGCGTTTTCTAAAGTTACACCAGTACTTACTGAAAGACCGATACCTGTGTTTCTTTTACCTGATTTTGTAGTGATAAGGATTACACCGTTTGCACCACGAGCACCATAAAGTGCAGATGCTGTAGCACCTTTTAATACTGACATTGACTCAATGTCCTCTGGGTTGATATCTGAAGCTGCGTTACCGTAATCGTAAGCACCGCCACCAAAACCTCTCTCTTGACCTGAAGCAGCGAAGTTAGAGTTATCGATTGGCTGACCATCTACTACGAATAAAGGTTGGTTATCACCTAAGAATGAGTTTACACCACGGATTGTAATACGAGATGAACCACCTAAGTTACCTGCAGTACCTTGAACCTGTACACCTGCAACCTGACCCGCTAAAGAGTTTACTATGTTTTGCTCTTTTGTCTGAGTTAAAGTTTCACCAGAAACTTCTTGCATTGCATAACCGATTGATCTTTCTGATCTCTCAACACCTAACGCTGTTACTACAACTTCTTCTAGTTGCTCAACGTCCTCTTCTAAGTCGAATGAAATTGTAGATTGAGTACCTACTGTTTTCTCTACTGTTTTGTAACCGATCAAACGATATTGTAAAACTGGATTGTCACCAGAAACCATTAGACGATAGGCACCATCGATATTTGTAACGGTACCTTGAGACGTCCCTTTTACGATAACTGTAACACCTGGTAGTGGTTCCCCTGTTGGGTCATTAATCACACCAGTCACGGATCTCTCTTGAGCGAATGTAAAAATCACGCTCAACATAAGAGATGTTAGCAAGAGTGCTTTTCTCATGATAAAAAAATAATTGAATTGGAACTTAAAGTTTAGTCCTAGGCTAAGATTGAAATTCACCTATTGTGTCGGACTGTTGTTTTTCTTATTGAATTGGATAAAAGGTTAATGGACTAGCTCGTAGCAATACAAATTAAAAAATTGCTAGCCATAGATTTGATTGAATTTAAAAGTAGAAATGCGATCATATAGTATTATGAAAATTAAGTTAAATAATTGAATGTTTAAATAGTACAGTAATGTGGTTTTCAAAAGCCACATTGCAATTATATAACATTAACTTTAATTATCTAAACAATTGTTATAATTTTTTCACATTTAATTCATGCCAACATTAGCATATTACCATATAAATCTTAGAATAATACAATATTACACAACTGATTAGCAGCGATTTAATAGAATAATGCAACTTATATTTCAAAAGTTAATATTTGAAAATAATTCTACACCCAACACGTTGCACCTAAATATTTATTAAAATAAAAAAGCAGGTTACCAAAAATGATAACCTGCTTCAATGGTCTTAACTATCTATACAGATAATTAGAAGTATATTATTTATTAATATCCCCAGTTGTTCTCAGGAATATTAGGATTTGCCAACATTTCACGTTCCGGAATAGGGAACCAAGTTTGCTGTCCTTCGTTATTTACACCACCTTCAACCGTTGGATCTTCTGTAGCGATCTCAACACCTGTACGGTCAGTAACAACTACTTCTTGCTTAGTTCTTCTTAAATCCCACATTCTGTGACCTTCAAAAGCGAACTCTTTTGCAGCCTCATTGTATACATCTTGCAATGTTACAGTAGTTACATCAGTATAACCAACGATACGATTCTGTCTTAACTCATTGATCGCAGCTGCAGCCAATGCTGTTTCACCTTTAATCAAGTGTGCTTCAGCTTTTGCTAACAACACTTCAGCATAACGTAATAACTTAGGAGTATGAAGACCAATAGTATTATCATGACTATAGTACTTCATGATCCAGTTTAATGTAGAACCGTCTTTATCTGCTGTTTGATAGATAAGCGTTTTACCAATCTCTTCAGAAGCCTCAAAACGAGCATCATTTACTACACCACCTAAGATTACAGTATCAGGGTGAGCATGGAATAATAATGGTGAAGCAATGTAATCGCCATACATACCAGCATCTGGTGAACCATAAATGTTACCATAGTTGTTTGAACCACGACCTTGGTTAGATGCGAACTTCAATTCGAAAATTGTCTCAGCTCCACCTTCCCCTTGGTAGTAATCAAATAACTTATCGATTGGTGTTAAAGTATAATTTGCTGAAAGCTCATCCGCTAAGTTGATAATCTCTGTAGCATTATCACTTGCTTTTGAAGGATTCAACTCATTCTCAAATAACATAACACGAATCTTTAATGCTTTAGCAGCATCTACAGTAGCGTTAATTTTTGATGTATTTGAGATATTCTTAATTGCATTATCGATATCAGCATATACCTGAGTGAAGATCTCAGAACGGCTTGCCAACTCTGGCTTAAGAGCAATAGCTTCTTCTACTGTAGTTGGAGCAGAAAGTACTAATGGTACACTACCGTACGCTTTTAATAAATCAGTGTAAGCAAAAGCTCTTACGAAATATGCTTGACCAATTGCATTTACTACATCTGAATCTTCCATATCTAACCCTTCAGCTTGAAGGATTAGGTTTGCATTTGAAATTACTTCGTAGATCGCATCAAAAGTATTTTTATCAGCATCAGATCCAGTTGTTGCAAAGTTCTTTTTCAACTCGTAGTGAAATTCAAAACGACCACTTGTTGAAGGAGCTGCAGAAATTAAATCTGTTCCGATATCACCGTACAAGTTGAAGTTACGACCATAGTAACCCATTTCTTGCATTCTGTTATATAAACCTCCTACAAGGTCTTGAGGCAATACAGACTCGATGTTTTCTACATCTACGTTTTGTTGAGGTTCAACATCTAATGTACAAGAAGACATTGCTCCCACTAGTGCTGCACCTAATAATATTTTATATAATTTCATTATTCTCTAAGCTAAAGTATTTGATAATTTACTCGTTACAGTATGATCTAAATTAGAATGATACTGTTAACCCTCCTGTAAATACTTTTCCTTCTGGGTATTCGAAGAAGTTGATTCCTGTTGGATCCACTGTTGTTGGAGTGAAACCTTTGTAATCAGAAAGGATGAATAGGTTTTGAGCTGAAGCATAAATTCTTACGTTGCTCACTTTTGCTTTACTTAATAAGCTCTTAGGTAAAGTATAACCTAATGTTACATTTCTTAATGCTAAGTAGCTACCGTCCTCTAAGAATCTTGTAGAGTTTTGTTGGCCACCGTTTAAGCCCCAAGCTGGGTTGTCTGAAATGTCACCTTCTTTTTCCCATCTATCTGCAGTATATGCTGACTCAAGCATGTTGTATGGATACCAAGCGTCAGAATCAGTATATCTACGAGTAGAGTTGTAAATCTTGCCACCTACTGAGTAAGTTAAGAAGAATGAGAAGTCAAATCCTTTGTAAGCAAAATTGTTAGTCATACCACCAATTGCTTTAGGATAAGGGTTACCGCTCTCAACTCTTTGTGCAGCACTATATGAAGTAGTTGCCCATCTTCCGTCTTTTTGGAAGTAACCTGCTTTACCTGTGTGATCCTCACCATCATTTACATACCATGAAGCAGCACCTGTTGTTGGATCAGCACCAGCCCACTCTCTTAAGAAGAATGTTCTCATTGAAGAACCTACTCTAGCGATTTGAGTTGAACCGATTAAGATATCTTGATCGTTATCTAAACGAGTAATTTCGTTTTTGTTTAGTGAGATGTTGAAGTTAGTTGTCCAAGTAAACTCACCTCTGATGTTTTCAGTATTCAATTGGAATTCCCAACCTGAGTTTCTCATTGCACCAATGTTACGACGAGCAGATTCGAAACCAGTTGTACCTGATAACTGTTGATTTAATAATAAATCTTCTGAATCTTCGATGTAGTAATCAACATTTAATGTGATTCTATCGATGAAAGTAAGGTCAGCACCTACGTTAAATTTCTTTCTCTTTTCCCATGTTAAATCAGGGTTAGATAATTGAGTGTAGTACGCTGCTGAAGCATTGTTGTAGCTTGAGTAAGCATATAAACCTCTAGCTTCGAAGTTATCGATTTCAGCATTACCAGTTACACCATATGAAGATCTCACTTTAGCATCAGTTAAGATTGTGTTATCTTTCAAGAAGTCTTCTCTTGAGATATACCATGAAGCTGAAGCTGAGTAGAAGTCACCCCATTTGTTGTTAGCAGCAAACTTAGAAGAACCATCACGACGGTAAGAAGCAGTCGCATAGTATTTTCCATCATAGTTATATTGTGCTTGACCTAAGAATGACATGAATCTGTATTCAGTTTCATAACCACCTACTGATACTGGCTTAGCTGCATTGTCTAAGTTTTGTAATCCTGTTGGGAAACCTTCACCATAAGCGTTGATACCATTTACTTTGTTTGATTGGTATTCAAAACCACCGATAGCTGAGATATTATGAACATCATTGATTGTCTTATCGAAAGTTAATAATGATGTATTTGTTAAAGTAGTACTTACACCCCATGAGTTCGACTTAGAACCACCAGTTGATCTACCATCATATGATAAAGCAGAAGTATAGTAACCAAACTTCACGTCCTCAACGTTTACTGCGTTTGTTTGACGGAATGCTAACCAATCATTGAAACGGTAGTTTAATTTACCGATTAACTGACCTGTAGTAGATTTAGTTCTACGAGGGTTTTTATCTACGTCATGGATAAAGTTCGCGTTGATAGGGTTATCATCTAACCAAGCTCTTGGAGTACCGTCAGGGTTAAATGGATTAACCGTAGGAACACTCATATAAGTACCTAAAAGAGGAGACGAGAATAAGTTACCGTCAGAAGCATCTAATTGATCAATGTAAGACGCGTTACCAATAAATTGGATATCTAATTTATCATTGAATTTATGATCTACATTGAAACGAGCTGAATAACGTTGGAAGTCTGAACCAACTAAGATACCTTCTTGGTCATAGTATCCACCTGATACTAAGAATTTAGTTTTCTCATCACCACCTCTCATTGAGATTTCGTATGAACTTGTTCTACCTTGACGGAATGAATGATCACCCCAATCAGTGTTAGCATAAGAACCATCTTCTTTAACACCACTTACATATTGTACGTAATCTGCTGGAGTACCTGTACCGTAGTAGTTAGCTAAACCTTTAGATTGTGCTTCTACATACTGATCAGCGTTCATTCTTTTAGAGTTACCTTCATATACTGAAGAAACACCTTGCTTTGTACTGAAAGTAATTTGTGTTTTACCTGAAGCACCACCTTTAGTAGTTACTAAGATTACACCATTTGCTGCTCTTGCACCATATAAAGCTGTTGCAGCTGCATCTTTTAAGATTTTTACATCTTTAATATCTTCTGGGTTTAAGTTCGCTAATGGATCTCTTTCCCCTTGCTGATTTGCAGAGATGATATCTGATGATGTTTGGATTACACCGTCAATTACATATAAAGGATCAGATGAAGCATTTACCGAACCTACACCACGAATTACGATGTTTGATTTAGAACCTGGCTGACCAGATGAAGCATTAATGTTTACACCTGCTGCTTTACCTTGTAATGAGTTAGCAATGTTTGGTGTAACAATGTCTGTTACGTTCTCAATCTCTGGAGTGTTCGTTGCCATATCTTTTTTAGCATAACCAACGACTGTCACCTCTTCTAATTGTTCAGCATCTTGTTCTAAAGAAACGCTGAATTTTGATTGAGATCCTACTTTGATTTCTTGAGTTGCATAACCAACGAAACTGAATACTAATACAGTTTGTTCGTCTGCCATAATAGAGAATTTACCATCGAAGTCTGTGATAGTACCTTTTGATGTTCCTTTAACTACTACAGTTACGCCAGGAAGAGGCTCACCCGCCTCACTTACTTGACCTGTAACAGTTCTTTCTTGTGCTAGAGCACTTACTACAAAACCGATAGTAAGTACCATTAGAGATAGAAGTCGTCTGTACATAAAATTAAACTAATTAAGCTAACAGATATTCATCAGTAAAAGATATAATAGGTTTAAAACAGGTTAATCAAATTACAAGATGAATGGATTAATTGAATTGGTCCTCAAGAGAAATTGTTTGTATTTAATTCGAAACTTAAAAAATCTCTTAATTAACCTTAATGATATAATGCAATATTAACACTGAAAAATTTAATTGTTTACTTATTTTTGGTTAATGGTTGTAAATAAAATAAACCAAAATATTAAACATATAAAATAAACACTGATTATCAGTTAATTAAGTAAAATTCAATTGTTTACTTTTATTTAAAATTTTCTTTAACAGTAAGATAATTTTCACAAAAACAACACACACAACTATATTAGAATAGTTCAATAATTATATTTCAATATTTAACATCTTATTGAAATATATATTCATAATAAAAGTTATTGACAAAACTTTTTCCGGTAATAGAAAACAAAATCAAAATAACATACACCTAACACTGATTACTACACAACATTTACAATGTTAGGTGTAAACAAAAAGAGCCACCTCAAACAGGTAGCTCTTTTCTTTATCAATTAAGTGTTTTGCTTATCTATCACCACCTGCCCACCAGACTTGTTCAGTGTAGATAAAACGCCCATCACCTTGAGCATCTCTTACAAATGTATTGTTGTTTACATCGTCTGCTCCGTATGTGAATCTTAATGGAAATTTAGTTGGTTGAGGGTTTTGTAAAGTAATATAATCCCCCTCTCCCATAACATTTAATCTCCTCATATCAGCATATGCTTCTAATGACTCCACAATGAAAGAAGCGATATACTTTTCTTTCATAATATATTTTGCATCAAAACTTTCACCTGCAATTGCTGCTATATATGCAGTAATATCTGCTGTTTCTATTGCTGCAGCAACCATTGCTGCTTGAATTGCTTCTTCAGCAGCTGCTCTACCTGTACCGGCTGACATTCTCTCTTTTGCTTCTGCTTCCAAGAACTTCAGCTCATGAAAACTCATTAAGTAAGTTGGTTGTACTGAATTAGAAAAATAACTTGAAACACCATACAAACCTTGTAATTGAGTCGGTTCACCATTTGGAGCAAATGCTAAACTGTCAGCATTATCCGGATGAGGTACAAAATACTTGGCAATCCTTGGGTCAGCAGCATTCATATTATCTCTTAAACTTGTACTTGCACCGTACATATCTCTTTGTTGAAAAAGAAGATAATATGGGTTGTAAGATGTTGCTCCATTATAAGTATAACTTGCCTGTTCCGATGCATCAGCAAAAGATTGTCCTGCAAATGAAACTACATCACTATAAGTATACTTACCTGGATCGATATACGATAAACGCATAGTATATCTAGCTTTTAAACCATAAGCTAACTTTTTCCAATAGGTCTGAGGGTCTGTTTGGATACCGTAAATAACATCTTGAGCTCCTAAAGGATCAAAAGTTGTAGTTTTATCAAAGTTGGCAATTGCCGCATCTAATAATGTAAAAACATCTTCATAAATAGCTTGTTGCTTATCTAATTGAGGACGTAAATATTCCGTTGGACGCAGTGCTTCTGTCCAAGGCACATCTCCACAAGCATCAGTTAATACTGCCAAGTTATAAGCCATCATTACCTGAGCAACACCTAGAGTATGGTAATTACCGTCTTCAATTCCCCCTTCGGAACACTTATCAATAACATCTTTTAAATCTCTCATTGCTGTATAAGAAGAGTTCCAAGCATTATTGTATGTTGTTGATTGAATCATTGATGCATCGTTTCTGATCTCAGCATTGTAGAACTGATTGAAAATACCAACATGATGTTCAACAAAAAGAGATGCATAAAAAGCGTAATCGCCATTAGTTACTGACACTACAGATCTGTTTAAAGCATCCGTGATAATCAGTCTTGAGGGTACATTTGCGGGGTTATTAGGGTTCTTATTGATTTCATCCATTATCTCATCTGTACAAGACAATGAAATCCCACTTAAAACCAATAAGAAAATATATTTCAATGTTTTCATTATTCTAGAAAGTCAAGTCTACTCCGAAACCAAAGCTATTCGTATTAGGCATAGAGAATCTCTCAAAAGATCCACCCATGTTCGTATTACCTTGAGAAGACTCAGGGTCAAAGTTTGGCAATGCTGTCCATAAAAGAATGTTTCTTGCAAATACAGATAAACCAATTGCAGTTGTTCCCTTAATCACTTTTTCAGGGAATTTATATCCTAAAGAAAGCTCTCTCATTTTTACAAATGAGTTATCATAAATGTATGCTTCATCGATGTTACCTTCGATATCAGAATATAAATATTGATAAGCTTGCGGATCATTCTCTCCACCTCTTTGTATATCGTTTTTCGTTCCATCTAACTTATATCCATCGTAGATAAATGGAGTTGTTCTGTCTTCTGTAGTTGATAATACACCATAAAGGTTACCTAAACCGTTAGAACCAGAATACATTTCACCACCATTTTTCCATTCGAATACAGCTGCTAATGTCCAAGACTTGTAAGAGAAGTTCGTCGAGAAACCTAAGATAAAGTCTGGGTTCACATCACCAATAATACCCGGCTCACCAGCAAGTGGCATACCTCTATATGGTGAATTAGGATCTTCTTCTACTAAAACTCTTCCTTGATCATCTCTTTGGAATGTAGAACCATAAATTACTGGATAAGCATACCCTGCCGCCGCTCTTACTTGTGGTGTTACATAACCACCAAGGAAGATACTTTCAACGCCATCTGCTAATTCATCTACGAAACTGACAATACGAGAGTAATTTACATTGATAGCCCAGTTGAAATCTGTAGTAGATACAGGTATTAATGTCAATGTTACCTCATGAGCATCTGTATGAAGTTTACCACCATTGGTATATAATTCAGAGAAACCTGTTGATGATGATAAAGGAACTGCAAAGATTTGATCTGTTACATTCTGTCTAGAGTAAGTATATGATAACGAGATTCTGTCATCAAAGAACCCTAAATCTGCGCCTAACTCATATGATGCTGTATTCTGAGGCTTTAATCCTGGATCATAAATCTGAGGGAACTGAGTATATGAATTAACATTACTATTATTGATATTCAATGGATAGTTAATTGGTGTTGGATTTGTCCACCAACCTCCTCCATATGATGGAGTATAATAGTAGTTTTCATAATAATCACCTGCCTGACCTACTTGTGCGAATGAACCTCTAACTTTCACTAAAGAAACTTGATCAACATTTCTCAAGAAATCAAATTCACTCAATACAACACTCGCTGAGATAGATGGATAGAAGAATGATCTTGCTCCAGATGGCATCGTAGAAACATAGTCATTTCTACCTGTTGCTGTTAAGTAGAATAAGTTATTATAGCTATAAGTTAAACTTGCAAAGAAACCTACAGTTCTTGTTCTTCTTTGTGTTTCATTTGCGGTAACAACATTTGCATTCGAGATATGCTTCCAACCACCGAAGTTAAAATCATTACCATCTTCAGTATATGTTTTTAACCTTGTATCGTTCAACTCATTACCTAAAATAACCTGAAAGTTATTCTTGTCATTAATGTCATAATTGAAATTAACAGTCGCTAATGAGTTCATTACATTATTGGTGACACCATAATTTGACATGTAACCCGCACCACTTCTATGACCATATTCAAAAATATCCTGATAGTGAGTAGTATAAGTATCAATACCTAATTGGTATTTCACTCGAATATCCATCTTATCATTGATATCTGTTTCATATTGGATATATGCATTACCATAGAATCTATCCGTACGTTCGTTAAATACATTATTTTGTGCTGCCCAATACGGGTTATCAAAAGTAGGAGAACGATAATAGATTTGTTTGTATGGATCATCAGGCTCATGGTAAGGAATTCCTTTTAAATCATACGATGTTGGAGCTGCATACACACCTGCTAATGATGCATCATTACCAGCTGATAACTTATCGATATCAGTTTGAACATAGTTAGCTGAAACACCTGTTGAGAAAAAGTCATTTACAGTTGCATCAAACTTACCTTTCGCATTGTATCTATTCATACCTGTTGCAGCGGCAACACCTTGTTGAGTCGTATTAGAAAGGCCGATACTATAATTAGCATGCTCGGTAGACTGACTTATACTTGCTGAAGAGTTGATGGTATGACCTGTTTCAAAATAATCATTAAAGTTATCGTATAAACCAGGTTCTACCCAAGGATCTAATCCTGCTCTTGCTCGCTGGTCTACATAGTACTTTCCTTGTTGACCTTGTGAATTACCCCCTACATTAGGATCATTCGGTAATTCAGATAAAAGTGGTCCCCAAGCCATTGAACTGTAAGCACTATAGGCTCCACTATAACCTTGAGCATAAGTTTTTTGATAATCCGGTGTTCTTGAAACTTTTTCGAAACTGGTAAAGTTTGATATACGAACGATGGGTTTACCTGCTTTACCACCCTTACCACTTTTGGTCGTGATAATAATTACACCATTGGATGCTCTAATACCATATAATGCAGCTGCTGCCTGACCTTTTAAGATATTTATACTTTCAATATCGTTAGGATCAATATCTACTGCTCTATTTGATATATCGGCACCTGTTACCGAGTTACCTGTTGAAACGTCTGCCTGTGAACTAATAGGCATACCATCTACTACATATAATGGAGTATTATTTCCAGTAAACGATCTTGCACCTCTAATATTAATTTGAGTTGAAGCACCTGGCATACCTGATGAAGGTTTAATATCTACTCCTGAGATCTTACCTTGCATTGATCCAGCTAAACCAGGGTTACCTGTTTGTACAAGTTCTTCTGTTTTCACATCCTGTACGGCATAACCAAGTGATTTTTTATCAGATTGTTGACCTAGTGCTGTTACTACAACTTCATCTAGCTCTTCAGCATCTACTTCCATTGGAACATTAATAACAGATTGAGTTCCTACAGGAATTTCTTGAGTAGCATATCCGATAAAACTAAACACCAGTGTACTACCTTCAGATACAGATATGGAATATTTACCGTCTAAATCAGTGATGGTACCCGAATTAGTACCTTTCACAACTACAGTAACCCCGGGCAGAGGTTCAGCACCATCTGATATGGTACCAGTAACGGTTCGTTCTTGGGCCATAGCATTGCAAACCATATATAGCAATGCTACAAATAGTAATAAATTCTTTTTCATGAAATTGAGAAATAATTGAGTTAATGGGATATTTTCATTTAATCGAAAAGAAAATTGTCAATTCAAGTCGTTAAATATTTAGTTTTTGGAGTCCCGATTGAAGAAAGAATAAATTAAGACGTGTCAATGAAATGTTTATAATTGGTCAAAATATTAAATTTTTAAGTATAGTTAGATTTAAGGTTACTATTTAAATTTACTAATTTCAGTATCAAGAAGATAACTATTAACAGATTTACTTTAAGGAATACAATTGTAAATGAAATCGATACAATTAAAGCTGTTTTGATAACTCATTAAGCTTAAAAAGGACACTATTTCTTTAAAACCTACAAGGGTAAGTAGTTACTTTATTCTATAATTTTTTATAGTCAATATTGATGAAATAGAACCTTTCATCACAATCCTAATATGATACTTCATTAACTCAGTAAATGCATTGTTATAGTTTCACTACCGAATCATTATTATGTATTAGATCACTTTTTCATTTTCAAATTGAATTCTAATTAGATTATTGGGTTGTGGTGGATAATAGGATTATAAACTCTGTATCTATTTAATAGAGTAATCTCTCATTTTCAAGAATTTGTAGTACAAAAAAAGAGGGATTCTTTTATAGATCCCCCCTTTTATTAGAAAAGTGTAAAATGTTACGACCATATCACTCCTCTTTTTATAAAATTTATAATTTTGATATGTAAGTACTAGAAAATCAACAGCATTTCTCAGGTTCTTTTAATGCATCATCGATAATCTGATCTACATATTTATATCCTACTTCTTTAACGGAAACCACTTTTGTACTTGAAAGAACCAATGATGCACTTTCACCCAATATTGTTTTCAAGACAAACCCAGGAACATTAGGTAAAAAAACTGGTCTATTAAGCTTCGTTCCTATCGCTTTGGTTAGCTGTTCATTAGTTACAGGATTTGGAGCTACAGCATTAATGATTCCTTGCACTTCAGTATTATCTATACTATAGATAAAAAGGTTGGATAAATCTCTAAGTGAGATCCATGAAATCCATTGCTGCCCATCTCCAATGGGTGATCCTACCCCAAATTTTATAGGTATCATCATTTTAGGTAATGCTCCCCCTTTTTCCGTTAGTACTACTCCAATTCTTAATTGAACTAATCTACTTCTTTGAAGTTTTTGCTGTTCTGTTTCCCATTGATTGACAACATCAGCAAGAAAATCGTTTCCAACCCCACTGTTTTCATCACAGGTTTTATCTTTTTGATCACCATAAAAACCAATTGCAGAGGCACAAACGACTGTCTTTGGAGGATTTTCCATACTATTGATTTTTCCCATCAATAAATGAGTAGACTTCGTTCTACTTTCTAATATTTCTTTTTTGGCTGTATCTGTCCATCTTCCATCTCCGACACTTTTTCCAGCTAAATGAATCACAGCATCAATACCCTCGAGAGCTTTATCATCAATAAAGTCATTTTGGATATCCCATTTATATCTTTTGTATCTCGCATTAAGGTCCTCTTTTCGAGACAACCATCTTACTTCATCTCCTCTGCTGTATAACTTGTCGGATATTTCTTGCCCAACTAACCCAGAGCCTCCAGTGATCAGAACTTTCATGTTTGTAATACTTTAATTGATGCTTTTCATTAAAACTTCCAAACTTTAATTTTGTTTGCATTACATCAATGCTCTAACTAAGTTAGAGAGAATTTTAGACTTCATCGATTTTATTTCCAATATGAACAAACTATCACTATTCATTTGTGCCTTTATGGCCATTGGAAATGTTCTGTTTGCACAAGAAACTTTTACTATTAATGGTGTCAGGGATGATAGAAGTAATTTCTATGCATTTACCCATGCAACAGTTCATATTTCCCCAACAAAAACACTCAATAATGCATCCATCGTCATAAAAAACGGAAAAATTCAGAGTGTGAATTCCTCTAATGATATTCCAAAAGGTGCTGCTGAAATTAATGTTGAAGGAAAACATATTTACGCGTCCTTTATTGATGCTAATTCCAGTTATGGTATGCCAGAAGTAAAAAAAGGAAGCTTTTGGTCGTTCTCAAAACCAGAAAGTATTGGTTCCCAAAACCCTAAGGCCTACAACGCAAATGATGCCATCAATGCCAATACAAATGCAGCAGACTTATTTAAGAGTAAAGAATCAGATGCCAAAACTATGCGTTCTATTGGTTTTGGTACAGCAGTAACTTTTTTACCTGATGGTGTTGCTAGAGGAACATCTGCTTTAGTTACTTTCGGGAAGGGCAAAGCCAATGAGTTAATGCTTGACTCTAAAGTGGGAGCACACTATGCTTTTAGCAAAGGGTCTTCTCAACAAATGTACCCTGTATCTACAATGGGGTATGTCGCATTGTTACGTCAAACGTATTATGATGCCCAATGGTACGCTGCCGGCGGACATGAACAGTTTACAGATTTAACTTTGGAAGCTTTTAACACCAACCAAAATTTACCTCAATTCTTCTTTGCACAAGATCGTTTTGATATTGAAAGAGCTGCAAAAGTGGCCAATGAATTCAACAAGACATATATCTATTTAGGTAATGGAGATGAATATCAAGATATCGTTTCAATAAAGAATTTAGGTAGTGCTATTATTGTACCTGTTAATTACCCTCAGGCATTAGATGTAAAAGACCCGATTGACGCGATGAATGCGAGTTTTGCAGACATGAAACATTGGGAACTTGCCCCTACTAACTTATCTGTTTTATCAAAAGCAGAAGTTGAGTTTTCTATTACCACAAGTAAACTTAAAAAGAAGGGTGATTTCCTTAAAAATATTAGATTAGCGGTAAAGCAAGGACTATCGGAAGAAGATGCATTAGCTGCATTAACAACAGTACCTGCTAAATTTGTTAATGCAAGCGACCGCTTAGGTACATTAGAAAGTGGGAAAATAGCTAACCTGATCATCACTTCAGATAATATCTTCGAAAAAGGCGATATTCTTGAAAACTGGATTAGAGGTAAACGCTTTGTGGTAAAATCATGGAATCAAGATGATTTCAGAGGCGATTATACCTTACAAGTAGCAAATAAAGAGTATCAGTTAGAGGTAACTGGAGATACACCTCAATCTGCAAAGTGGAAAATCAACATTAATGATTCCACTGCATTGGATACTAAGGCAAAACTACACGACGGAATGTTGACCTTATCTTTTGCTGCAGATACTAGTAAAAGTACACACCAAATTCGTTTATCAGGATGGGCTGATCAGAAAGGTAATTTCTCAGGAGAAGGAAAAGATATTGCTGGCAATTGGCTAAAATGGTCGGCTATAAAGGGCACTAAACCTGAAGAAACATCAGAAAAGACAAAAGGAAAAGATACTAACAGTACTACCGATGCTATAGGATCGGTTATTTATCCTTTCAATGCTTATGGAAGTGATCAAGTTCCTACTCAAGAGACCATTTTAATTACTAATGCAACTGTTTGGACCAACGAGAATGAAGGAATTCTAAAAGATACCGACGTTCTGATCAAAGATGGTAAGATTGCACAAATAGGAAAAAGGTTAAAAGCCAACAAGAAAACCAAAGTTATTGATGGTACAGGAAAGCACCTTACTGCAGGTATTATTGATGAACATTCTCATATTGCTTTATTCTCAGTAAATGATGTTGCTGTAATGTCTTCAATGGTACGCATGGAAGATGTTATCAATCCAAATGATGTCAATATCTATCGTCAATTAGCGGGAGGTGTTACTTCGGCTCAGTTACTTCATGGGTCTGCTAACCCTGTAGGCGGACAATCGGCTATCATTAAATTACGATGGGGAAAAACAAACCCTAATGATATGTTATTCGAAGGAGCAGAACCTTTTATCAAGTTTGCATTAGGTGAGAATGTCAAACGTTCTAGTTGGCCTATGTCCCATCGATTCCCACAATCCAGAATGGGAGTTGAAGCAGTGTATATTGATGGATTCAGTAGAGCAAAAGCTTATGATCAGGCTCAAAAATCATTTGATGGTGATGGCTTAGCGCCAAGAAAAGATTTACAATTAGAAGCACTTGCACAGATTGTAAATAGTGAACGTTTTATTTCTTGTCACTCTTACGTACAATCAGAAATTAATATGCTAATGCATGTTGCCGATCAATTTGACTTTAATGTAAATACTTTTACTCATATTCTTGAGGGGTATAAAGTAGCTGATAAAATGGCAGCACATGGTGCAGGAGCATCAACCTTCTCAGATTGGTGGGCCTATAAATTTGAAGTGTATGAAGCAATTCCTCACAATGCTGCATTAATAGCTAGTCAAGGTGTTACAGTAGCTATTAATTCGGATGATGCTGAAATGGCGCGTCGATTAAATCAAGAGGCCGCCAAGTCTGTAAAATATGCTGGTATGCCTGAAGAGGATGCATTAAAAATGGTTACGTTAAATCCTGCAAAGCTTCTTCATATAGATGATCAAGTAGGATCCATAAAAGTAGGTAAGTCTGGCGATGTTGTGTTGTGGACTGATCACCCATTGTCTATATATGCCAAAGCAGAATATACAATGATTGATGGTACCATTTATTATTCGATGAAAAAAGACGAACAACTACGTAAAGCGATGAAAGCTGAGAGAGCTCGTCTGGTCAGTAAAATGCAAGAGGCAGAAAAGAATGGAGCTTCTGTAAAAGAAGTGGCTCCAAAAGCTAACCACTTATTACACTGTGACCATTTACACCTTGATTAATTTTAAAGAAATGAGATTCAATAAATATATCGTTGCTTTTATTGGAATATTGGGTATCTGTCAAATATCACAAGCACAGGTTCCTTCTCCAGGAGAAAAGCAAAACAAAGGAATTGTATTAAAAGGAGGTACCGTCCATGATGGCAATGGCAATGTAAAAGAAAATACTGATGTTGCTTTTATTGATGGAAAGATCTCCTTCATTGGAAATAATTTTTCTGATGCTGAATATTCCGTTATTAACGTACAAGGAAAACATCTATACCCAGGGTTTATCCTGCCCACATCTCCTCTTGGATTGGTTGAAATTGAAGCTGTAAGTGCTTCGAGTGATACCTATGAAACTGGTAAGAGTAATCCTGAAGTGAGATCTGTGATAGCATATAATACGGATTCTCATGTAATTCCAACCGTACGCTCTAATGGTGTTTTAGTTGAGCAAGTGATGCCACAAGGTGGCCTATTTTCTGGCCGATCTTCGATTGTCCAACTTGATGCTTGGAACTGGGAAGATGCCATTGTAAAAGAAAATGACGGACAACACTTACACTGGCCAAAAAAGTATTACCAGAATTCATGGACAAACCCCGACAAGAGTTTACAAACCAGTAAATCATACTATAAAACAGTAGATCTTATTGAGCAAACATTAATGGATGCAGAAGCTTATTCTATGGCTCCAACTCCTAATGTTCCTGATTTTCCTTTAGAAGCATTAAAAGGTATTTTCCAAGGAACTGAGAAGCTATATATACATGTAGATGAAGCTAAAAGTATAATATCTTCTGTGAAATTAGCTCAAAAGTATCATATCAAAGATATCGTTGTTGTTGGTGGTGCAGATGCATGGTTAATCACCGATTTCTTAAAGGAAAATGATATTCCGGTATTATTGACCGATGTTCATAGTCTCCCTACAAGAGAACAGGATGATGTTGACCTACCTTTCAAAAGAGCAAAATTATTATCTGATGCAGGTGTTCTTGTTGGATTAACTCATTCCTCAGCATCAAACTCCAGAAACCTTCCTTTCTATGCCGGTACATTGGTGGCATATGGAGTAAGTCAAGAAGATGCTTTGAAAATGATCACTTCTAATACTGCTACTATTTTAGGTATTGAAAAGCAATTTGGTTCGCTTGAAACTGGAAAGTCAGCTACTCTTATTATCAGCGAAGGTGATGTACTAGATATGAGAACAAGTATTATCACCCATGCGTTTATTGATGGTAGAACAGTTGATTTGAACAATAAGCATGAAATGCTATACCAAAAGTTTAAGAAGAAATACGATAACTAAATAGTAAATTATGGTTTAGGGTGTTTGAATTTGTAACTTCATCCTAAACCATAAATTTAATCCCAGATAACATGTCATCTAGTGTCATTTATATTCCTGCTGAAAACAAACAATTTTCCCAACCTATTATATTAATACATGGTGCTTTGTTTAGTGCAGAAGCATGGAGAGGAAACTTTCTAGAATTTTTCCCAAAACAAGGATATGACACCTATGCTATTAGTTTAAGTGGACATGGAAACCAAGGAAATAAGTTACTGCTAAACTTATACGGAATTGATGATTTTACTGAAGACGTCGTCCAACTCATTACAAGCCTAGAAGAGAAACCAATACTTATTGGACATTCAATGGGAGGGCTTGTTGCACAAATGGTAGCACAAAAAGTAAGTCTAACTTCTGTTATTTTGCTAGCAGCAGTTCCTCCTTATGGAGTATTTAGACCTATGTTACAGCATATGTTTTCAGCTCCTATCAGCTTAACTAAATTTGCCGCTTCTACACTTTTTCCGTTTTGGAAATTCTTTAAAACTGAAGCTCCTGAAGGTATTTATTCTACTTTACCAACAAGGGAAGTTCAATTACATGTCAATAAGAATATCCAAAGGGAATCGTTAAAAGCAATGATAGAAATGCTTATTCGAGACTTTAATATTGAACCTAAAAAAGTAACCTGCCCAATGCATCACATTGGTTTCAAAGATGATAAAATTATTTTTCCGGAGGATGTAATTAAAACTGCATCATTCTACCAACAGGAGTACAAGATTTTCGATAACATGGCTCATGCTTTTATGTTTGAACCAAATTGGGAAATTGTTGGGAAATATATTTCAGACTGGATGACAAAGAATCATTAATTTTCTGCATTATAAAATGCAACTACCCTTCTTAGTCCTTCCTTAGATCTTAAAGGAACTTCTAACGTTCGAATATATTCTTTCACCTCTTCTTCTCTCCCGATAAATAACTTATATAATTCTTTCTTTTTGGTATCTACTGGTATTATTTCTCCAGTTATAGATAAGAAATACAACCTTTCTTTAAGCTGATAAGAATAAAAGACAGTTTCATTGTTATCATGTACATTCGTAAATCGGTTACGTTCCATCTTTGCCCTATCATTATCAAATGTATTGTATTTATGAGCTGACTTTAAAAGGAAAGGATAAGACAACAAACCTAGTTTACCACTGCCTCCTTCTACTAATTCATAAATTCCAGTAGCAGGAATTCCTTCTCTTGTGTACTTATAGACATTAATAAAATGATATTCTGATGTGGTCACTAAATTGGGTTTACTTTCATCTACATAAGTGATATCAAATTTCTCTACTTCACTCACTTCCACCACATTTACAGAGGTATCTTGCATTTCTAAACCACCATATAAAGTAGTAGTTTCAATCTCCATCATTTCCAATTGGTCATGTTGAAGGTCAAATAATAAGGGAATATCTCTTTTTATAGCACCATTTTTTAACCATACAGATCCTTGCATCCAATCATTAAAATAAAATACCATGCTATCTCTAGTCATGTTATTTTGAGCTTCAATATTCTTCTGAGCTTCGGACAGTAATGTTTTTTTCTTCTTTTTGGTTTTCTCCTGTGCAGTCACTGTTGAAAATAAAGAAGTAAGTAAGAGTAATATAAGTGCATATTTGGACATAGAAATGTTTAGTTTTTTATTGAAGTAGAGACATTAAAGTTGTTAGTATTAAAAATACCAAAAAATGAATACAAAAAAAAGACTGCTCTACGAATAGAACAGTCTTTATAAACTCTATATTTTCTAAGTTTACTAACGAATTAGTAAGACTTGCTGATATCGATAAAGTCTCTTGATACTAATGAAGCACCACCAATTAAACCACCGTCAACGTCTGGTTGAGCGAATAATTCTTGAGCGTTGCTTGGCTTAGCAGAACCACCATATAAGATTGAAGTAGCATCAGCAACTTCTTGACCATATTTAGCAGCAATCATATCACGGATATCTTTGTGCATTTCTTGTGCTTGTGCAGATGTAGCTGTTTTACCAGTACCGATAGCCCAAACTGGCTCGTATGCTAAAACTACTTTACCGAAGTCCTCAGCAGAAAGGTGGAATAAACCTTCTGATAATTGCTTCTCTACTACAGCTTTTTGAGTACCAGCCTCACGCTCTTCTAATACTTCACCAAAACAGAAGATTGGCTTCATACCGTTAGCAATAACTGCATCAGTTTTTGTTGCTAACATAGCATTAGACTCACCAAAATATTCACGACGCTCAGAGTGACCTAAGATTACGTAATCAATACCATAAGATGCTAATTGAGCAGCAGAAATTTCTCCTGTATAAGCTCCTTTTGGCTCTGTGTAACAGTTTTGAGCACCAACAAATACATTCGCAGAATTACCAACGATTGATTTTACTTTGCTCAAGTGGATAAATGGAGTACACATAATAACAGTAACATCTGAAGGTGTTTCATCTTTAGCCATGTTTGCTACTTCAGAAGCTAATACTTCAGCATCTTCTTTAAGAAGATTCATTTTCCAGTTACCTGCTACGATCTTTTGTCTCATAGTTCTATTTTTTTTGAATGTATGTGATTTTAAGTTCGGTGCGAATATACGTAGCTGATTGTGGTTTCAAAATGAGTTTCGTCATACTGTTGAAGTAAGTTAGAAACAATTTACACAATTGAATATTCTATTTTTCCAAAATTTGGAAAATGAGTTTCATAATGAAACTGAAAGAAAGTGTGCCAAAACCAAAAAACCGCTCTAACTGGTCATTAACAGGCATTTACACAAAAAACGTTGTTATGGCACAGTTGATGTCTTAAAGATAGTGGGTAAAGAATCATAGGTTAGTCACCTATTGTATGGCATGATACACCAGTAACATTAACCAGCTGTGGAAAGACACTTGAATATTTTCAAGTGTTTTTTTTTGCTCACTTTTTTATAAAGTAGCTTTCAAACAAGGAAAATTTATATTATATTTACAAATATTACAAAACAGCTACTTTTTTAAGACATAATACTTAACCTAAATTTTTTCTATTACTCTAATTCTTACACATTAGAATATTTTTTTATCTATGTAATCTTCTACTGTCATTTTTTTGGCTTTTATGCTGTTTTGAAACAAAAAAAGGCATCCAATATGGATACCTCTTTCACTATAATAATCTAACTACTGTCTATACTATTGTTATCATTCTATCTACATCTTATATAACGGTTAGTTTTATCTACAAATCATCAGATTATTATCGTATTCTATCAAATTTTGATTTTCATTATTTTAACAGACACAAAAAAAGGCACCCAATATGGATACCTCTTTCTACTATATAATCTAACTACTGTCTATACTACTGTTATCATTCTATCTACACATTTATAAACGAAACAAATAAATCACTTACTTTCAGTATTTTACTTTAAAATATCACAATCTGATTTTTATATTTTTCAACAAATAAAAAAGGCATCCAAAATGGACGCCTCTTTCACTATAATAATCTAACTACTGTCTATACTACTGTTATCATTCTATCTACATATTTATAAACGAAACAAGTAAACCACCTACTTTCAGTATTTTACTTTAAAATATCACAATCTGATTTTTATATTTTTCAACAAATAAAAAAGGCATCCAAAATGGACGCCTCTTTCACTATAATAATCTAACTACTGTCTATACTACTGTTATCATTCTATCTACATATTTATAAACGATAGTTGATTAAAATAATATTGACAGATTACTATTATTTAATATCATAATCCGACTATACGAAATTTCAATTCACTCAAAAACAGACATTTAAGAAATCAACACTGTGAAATTCATTCCTTTCGATTGAAAAAAGGAGTCCAAACTTTTATCAATTATTTATACTCGCAATAGATGAGAAAAAGAACGGCCAGGAGTGTCGCTTCTCCCAGCCTTATCTACTTTATATAACTAATTTCAAAAAAAGGCACCCAAAATGGATACCTCTTTCAACTATATAATCTAACTACTGTCTATACTATTGTTATTTTTTCCTCATTTTAGAAGTACAAAGAAAGCTGTATTTAACTGACATGATTTATATTATTCGATTGAAAACTATCAAAAAACGATTTATCTATAACATCAAGTACAACGGTTTTTAAATAATGTAAAAAAGCCACCCTAAAAAGGATGGCTTATATAAATATTCTTAATTGAAATATATCTAACGAATAGGTATACTATTAGAAATCAAAGGCTAACCCAATATTAAAAGACCAAAATCCATAGTCTCCATATCCTTTAGCTTCTGTCATATAGTTGTATTTCACATTTGTTAGAAGATAAGTACCACTACCACCTAGAGGTGCTAAAACACCAACTTCTGGAGTTACTGCAAAACTCCAATAGTGATCTACTACTGCAATTCCTCCTACTTGGTTATCGAAATAGTTACCAGCAGCACCTACTCCCACGCCGATATAAGGTCTGATTCCACCTTCTTCACCAAAGTAATAATGAGATGTTACCATTGTCTGAAGAATATCCGAATCTCTAAATTCTTCACCCGTAATTGCTCCATTATCACCATAATAAGTTTGTGTTCCATTACTCTGTTGGAAGTAATTCCATCCAATATTTGCTCCTACAGAAAGGTTATCGTTTAAGAATTTTCTGTATTCTACATTTACACCAGAAAATGATGCTTCATTGATGTAATTATTCACTCCCGTTGTCGGTACAGCCATACTGTATGTGATACCCACAATATTATCTTGAGCAAAAGATGCTGTCGCTCCCAATAAAAGTACTGAGATTGTTAAAAGAAGATTTTTAAAGTTTTTCATGGTTTTAGCTTATTTAGATGTTGAGATATAAGGAGATTGTGTAAACATTTGATCAATACCAGTAACAATTCTGTTTTGGTTATCAATTGTATTGGTTTCTGTTCCGTTTAAGATACCCTGCCAGATAATAGGTGTTTTTTCTTCACCGTTATCTTTTACTACCTCTCTGTTGTCTGCAATTTCTAAAACAACAGTACCTTGGTCATAAGCATAAACAGCTGATACAGGATAGCCATAATAAGGATAATATCCACCCCAACCAGGGTAGAAACCGCCCCATCCCCAGTAATCATACCACCAATCGTATGTTGGCCATGCAGTAACAGTACCGGCATAAGACACATCAAAAGAATAAGGTAATACAATTAAGTCTGGCTTTTCTCCAGAAGTTTCTTCCACATAAGTATACCCTGCTGCTAACATGTTGTCCATGGCTTGATCAAGGATTACTTGGTCCGTAGAAGATAACTCATAATTTGAAAGAGATTCGTTATCTTCTGATGGATGGATAACATAATCCGGCATTCCAAATGTTCTAGCAGTAGAAAAGCTATTCTCATAACTTGGATCTTCGTGAGTGATCACTGTATCATAATCCGATACTTCATCAGGATTATCTTGTAAACTGCCACATGAAGTCATTAGACTTACTAATAATAGAATTGATGTAAAGTGCTTGGTCATCGTTTTCATAGTTTTTATTTTGATTTGGTTATGTAAACGATGCTTTTTGGAGTCACTGATGATAGTTTTTGATTAAAAGATATCAAAAATTTATTAAAACTTTCTTTGCTTCAAATCTTCCTTAAACTCCCTAGGAGTCATGTGATATTGTTTTTTAAATACTGCAGAAAAATGACTTGCACTAGAAAACCCTAGATCCATCGCAATCATAGACATTGATTTCTCCCCTTGGGTTAAATATGTTCTAGCTTTATCTAAACGGACATCTTGATGATACTGATGAATAGTGGTACCAAACACTTGTTTAAACAGTGCTCTTAATCTACTACCACTCAAACCACACTCTCTAGAGAGGTCTTCTATATGAATAGGTTTATCTAATTGATTTTTCAGAATTGTCCTCGCTATAAAAACTGCTTTTGTATTTACAGGGTATTTATTTGAAGCTAATAACTCTTCCCTTTCACTCACTTTGGTAAAAAAAGTAGCGAATAGATGTCTCACACAAGCTTCTACTAATTCCTTTTTATAGATCAAGGTTTCGTCTTCTAACAAGGCAAATGATCGATTAAACATACCAAACATAATAGGATCGAATTCCTCAAAAATATAAAAGGAATCATCAAAGTCGAAAAGTTGAATTAAACGCTCTGATCGCTGTATCAACTTTATAAAATGTTCTTTTTTCAATCGAATGGAGAGAAAGGTTAGTTCTCTAGCATCGGAAAACTCCCAATTGATTGTATCCTTAGTGTTGGTAGCGAATGCTCCTTGGGAATTAATCGAAAAGTCTTCTTTAGAAAATCCTTCTCCTTTTTCTAACTGTTGTTCAATTTCCAGTGATTGTTCGACAGGCTCTCCAAAAAATATAGGTACATATTCATTAATCTCATTCATTTTCTTTCCTGAACAAGTTAATGGTGTGTTTAATTTAAACTTGAATTGTAAAGCTTGTAGATTATCGTCAAAATCGTAAGCAATCACCTTACCTTTGCCTTTCTCGTTATTAAAAGAAAGAATATCACCATCAATCCTTCCATCAAACACCTGATTCCAAGCTAACAAAGCTTTACTTAATTCCGAATTCATGGTCTAACAACAGTTTAATTTTTAATTGATTTTCTCTTTTTGATAGTCTAAAAAGTATAATTTCCTCATATTAAGATAAAAAAATACCGTTAGAAATAAGATATCTCCAACGGTATTTTTAGTGATATATTAGAATAATCTATCTTAATCTATTTATTAACTCAGCATATTTTTCAATCGCAAAGTTATTGTCAGAGAATAGATTTTGCATCCTTAAGATAGTGATACCAGTATAACTAGTATTTGCTCTTGTCAAGGCTTTCTCAATCTGATCCCATCCACTTTGAGCATATAACTCGTGGTAAAGAGCGTTCTCTCCCATCACTTGTATATCCAATTCTTTTGCTGAATTAGAGAACCACATCACAAGATCTTCTGCTCTAGAGTATCCTTCCCAGTCCTTGTTCATTTTTTCTAAACAAGTAAAGTGAAGTACCACTCTTTCTTTGAAGTCTCTATCAATGATTTTCTTCAACATATCTTTATACTCTCCTCTATCAACTGCACCGATATTTGGATAAGGAGCGATTAGACCTGCTGTAATCTCCGCTACTCTTGGTTGATTAGGATCTGAAATTAACCAGTGAATACCTGGCATTTTAAACCCTACTGGTACATCCTTAAAATCACCATCAAAGATTTCTACCGCTTTTCTGATGATCTTATTACCATGGTTAGCTAAACTTTGGTTGTACCAGTTGAAGAAATCCAAACCATATCTCGAAGTAGAGTAATTGTTGTTTTTAAACAATTCATCAGCATTAGGCATCGGAATCTCTTCAGGGCCTTCATACTTTGTTTGCCATACTTCATTGATATAGTCGATACTTCCGTAAGCATTTAAAATATACCTTTGGAAGTCTTCTTTGGCCAATCTACTATAGCATTGTAAAGTTCCTCTGTTTGGATAATCACCCCAGTCATGAGAGTTGTACGATGGATACCTAAGCTCTCCTGCAGGTCCTAAACTAATGTTGATTTCGTCAGTCATCCAAGCATACTTTTTGTAACGTTGCTTAAATGCTTTCATGAAACGCTCATAGTAAGGCATTACAAAAGTATCAGCCCAAAGTGATACATACTCAACACTTACATCTCCTGTTTCAGAAACATATTGTAAATCCTGAATACTTTCTAAATGTGGATTCTCTTCTACAATTTTACCCCAAACCCATAACGGGATCATCTGAAGGAAGTCATCATTTACGTTACCTCCAGCTTGGTGGAAAGATAAAATAGGCACCCAGTTCAAGCCTTTCGACTCAATTAGTTTTACCATACTATCATAGTAAGACCAATCAAAGTTTCCAGACTGTCTACCTTCTACCAATCCCCACCATATATCAATAGACACAGCAGACACACCAATATCTCTCATTCGGTCCAATTGCTTGGAAACAGTCTGCCAATCTCTCTCTTCTAATAAACGTTTTGCGTTATGTGTTTTCACATGAAGTGGCCCCATTACTCTGAACGACTTCTGTTTCTTTTCCACATAATCGTCATGGAATTTAACCTTGTGAATAAGTTCTTGAAGACGAGTACTACCGGTAGCCATCTTATCGAACATTACTTTTAAGTTATTGATCATTAAACCATTGATTTGGTCCGATTTCAATAACCAAGTTGCTGCATTATCCCAGATCACATGAGAGTTTAAACCTTCTATCGATTCATTTTCAAAATAGAAAGACACCTCATGATGCATACCATAACTAAGAATAGATTTTGCCTTTTCTGCAAAAGACGACTCAGATTTATATTCATTTCTACTCTTTGTAGGAACGATAAACCCTAATCGTGAAGGAGTGATACCTTCTCCGATCGCATCCATTGAATTATAGTAAGCTGTTTTATGATCAGTATCGTCATTTACTGCAATAATACCAGCTCCTACTTCTGTCTGAGAAGACATATTTTTTAAGTTTTTCTCAGCATAAGCAATCGGTAATCTTAAGCACAGTTTTGACTCTTCGAACCCATGGTCACTAAACGCACTTTGTAGAATATGAAGTGTGCGGTTACCATGTGTTGTCAGGCACTTGTTGTACCATGTTGATACATCATTACCAAAAACAGAATCATTGTACTTTCGACTCTGAAGAACATCATTCTCTTTAAAATAAGCGATCAGTTCTTCTTTGTCTTTTATTTCAACACCCCATTTTTTAGAGGCAGAAGCATAATCTTTATATTTTTCTCTAACGTAATTATCCCAATCGTCTAATGCTAATGGTGAATAACATTGCATATTCCTCCTTGGGAAAGAACATTCATTGATTGGATAAGACAATTCACCGTTTTGTGTTGTTGATATCACAAATTTAGTGATGTGTTGAGAAAGATCTTTGAAATTATTTTTAAATGAGAGAACTAGTTCTTCGTAATAAGGCATTACATAATGATCAGCCCATAAAGACACTGCGTCTTGTGTACTGCCCCCAGACTTGTTGACATACTTCAATTGACTTAAGTATTTGATCTCATCATGGTCAGACATCAATTTACCCCATAGCCAATCTGGTAAGGTACATAAGAAACTTTGCTCATAGTTGTTGATCATATGGAAATTAAATTCTATAACCATATGTAACTCATTGCTTGCTAATGTCTCTAATAAACTTCTGTAGTATGTCCAGTCGTATTGAATATAATGGTTGGAATCATTGGATGCTTTCCCTTCTCCTTCGACGATTTTCCAAAGAACGGGAACAACAACTGCATTAACTCCTATTTTTTTTGCTCTAATTACCCATTTTTCTAACTCAGTCCAATCAGGCTTTTCCTGAGAAAAACATGTATCAGTTTCTAATACAGAATATGGTAATCGAATTTCAAACGTCTTCATTGACTTTGCTAGTTTTTTCCTATCTATTTCGCACGTATAACAAAATTCACTAGTGTTATTCAGTGATCGTTATATAACAAATATAGGGAAGATTTTGAAAGTTCTTTTTCCAACCAAAATTTCAACCGTTTGCATAACAATGAATTATATGATTAGTTCTTTAAAGATTATCAATAGATTTAAGTGATAGTCATTTTTATAATAAATAAAGTCATAATACACCAAACAATAAAAGTTGAATTCATACTACACTGAACGATCGAGCAAATATGATTATTTTAGTCTATAATCGATCATTTATTTCATAATAAGCACAAATACATTTAGTTACCAATTAAACATTATCGTTAGTTAAGTATACCTTTTTTACCCCAAAGTTTAAATAGATTATGCTTAACAAGATATTATATATAGTTACGACCGTATTATTATTCTCATTTAACTCATTTGCTGGAAACATTTATAGTAAAGTGCAAAGTAGCGTTGCTGATGCAGAATACACTCTATGTAAAGGTGATATCAATAATGATTATTACCACATTACTCAAAATCAGGAAAAAGTATCAACAATGAATGTTGGTGGTGTTATGGTTGATGTTTTTCAAAATGAAGACGGAGACAAAATGATTATCACTCATATTCAGGATAAATATGGCTGGACAGTGATCAACCACAAAGAAGACAATTTAGGTCCAGTGATATCAGATCTTATTATTTCGATTTACAACCTGTAAATCTATTTTCACAGCTGGTTTCAATTTAAAGAGTCCGTTATTACGGTACTCTTTTTTTGTGCTTATAGATAAATAAAGTCTCTCTCAAATGATGGTTTAGTAAGTTTTTACTCCTAGTTCCTCTAATTTTTTTTAAAAGAATCTTATTATCAGCACTTACTAACTAATATTTCTATTTAGATTCAAGAAATATCTTATTTTTGCCGATTGAAAAGTATAATTTTTAAAAATTACTCAGTAGAGAGATATACATGGACGCAAAAAGTATTCGCCGCACGTTCTTGGAATTCTTCCAAAGCAAGCAGCACGCCATCGTTCCTTCGGCACCACTTGTGATTAAAAACGATCCTACGTTGATGTTTACCAACGCAGGTATGAATCAATTCAAAGATTATTTCTTAGGAAACAAAGCCGCCGAGGATACACGTGTCGCCGATACTCAAAAATGTTTACGTGTATCTGGTAAACACAATGATTTGGAGGAAGTGGGTATTGACACTTACCACCATACTATGTTCGAAATGCTAGGTAACTGGTCTTTCGGAGATTATTTCAAAAAAGAAGCAATTGAGTGGGCATGGGAACTTCTTACTGAAGTGTACCAACTACCAAAAGATAGATTGTACGTTACAGTATTCGAAGGTGACGACGCTGACGGTACTGAAATGGACCAAGAAGCAAAGGATATCTGGAAAGGCTTAATCGCTGAAGAAAGAATTATTCTTGCTAATAAAAAAGATAACTTCTGGGAAATGGGTGAAACAGGTCCTTGTGGTCCTTGTTCTGAAATCCATATTGACCTTCGTAATGATGAGGAAAGAGCCAAAGAAGATGGTCTTGCTTTAGTCAACGAAGATCACCCATTAGTAGTAGAGATCTGGAACCTTGTATTTATGCAATTCAACCGTAAGGCGGATGGTTCTTTAGTTTCTCTTCCTAACAAACATATCGATACAGGTATGGGATTCGAACGTTTATGTATGGCGATTCAAAAGAAAGAATCGAACTACGATACAGACGTATTCCAACCAATGATCCAATTCTTAGCAGCAAAGTCGGGTAAGGCTTACGGTGAGAATGAGAAAACAGATATCGCTATCCGTGTAATCTCAGACCATATCCGTGCAATTTCATTTGCTATTGCTGATGGTCAATTACCTTCGAACAACAAAGCTGGTTATGTGATTCGTCGTATTCTTCGTAGAGCAGTACGTTACGGATATACTTTCTTAGAATTCAACAAGCCATTTATGTATGAGTTGGTTGATATTCTTTCTGATCAGTTCGAAGAAACTTTCCCTGAGGTAATTTCTCAAAGAGATTTCATCAAGAAAGTAGTCATGCAAGAGGAGCAAGCCTTCTTAAGAACATTAGAGAAAGGTTTATCTATTCTTCAAAAAGCAATGGATGGTGCATCAGACAAAACGATTGCTGGTAAAGAAGCCTTCACTTTGTACGATACATTCGGTTTCCCTCTTGATTTAACACAATTGATCGCTTCTGAAAACGGATTTACTGTAGATACAGCAGGATTCGACGCAGCAATGAAAGAGCAAAAAGACAGAGCTCGCGCAGCATCAGCTTCAGAAAAAGGCGATTGGATTGATGTAAATGATGGTGACTCAGTAGAATTCTTGGGTTACGATGCATTAGAATCAGATGCTTCTATCTTACGTTACCGTGAAGTAACAGAGAAGAAGAAAACAATTATACAATTAGTACTTGATCAAACTCCTTTCTATGCTGAAAGTGGTGGACAAGTAGGTGATAAAGGTACTTTAGTTTCTGGTGATGAGACAATCGCTATCTTCGATACGAAGAAAGAAAACGATTTGATTATCCACTTCGCTAACAAATTACCTTCTAACCCAGCTGCTCCTGTAACGGCTAAAGTAGATGCTACGCGTAGATCTCTAACAGAGAACAACCACTCAGCAACTCACTTATTACACGCTGCATTACAAGAAGTATTGGGTGATCATGTCGCTCAAAAAGGTTCATTGGTGAACGAGAAACACTTACGTTTTGACTTCTCTCACTTCCAAAAAGTGGAAGCGGAAGAAATTGAAAAGATCGAGAAAATCGTTAACCAAAGAATCCGTCAGAATATCCAATTGAACGAGCAAAGAAGTGTTCCAATCGAAGAAGCTAAAGCAATGGGTGCTACTGCATTATTCGGTGAGAAATACGGTGACTTCGTTCGTGTAATTACTTTCGATAGCGATTACTCTGTAGAACTTTGTGGTGGTACACACGTTCCTGCTACAGGTAAAATTGGTTTATTCAAAATTACTGCTGAATCATCGGTAGCTGCAGGTGTACGTCGTATTGAGGCAATTACTGCAGATGCTGCTGAAGAATATGTAGATGAGCAAATCACTTTACTTCAAGAGATTAAAGAGCTATTAAAAGCGAAAGACCCTAAGAAAGCAGTAGCTGACTTAGTAGAAGCAAAAGCAGCTTTATCGAAAGAAGTAGAAACGCTTCGTAACAAAGAGTTACAAGCAGTGAAAAACGAATTAGCTTCTAAAGCAGTTGCTAAAGACGGTTTCAACTTTATTGCAGCTAAAGTTTCTGTTGCAAATGCTCAAGGATTAAAGCAATTGGCTTACGACTTAAAAGCTGTTGTTGAAAATATGTTCTTGATCTTAGCCGCTGACGTTGACGGTAAGCCTCAAGTAGCAGTTATGATCGATGAAGAATTAGTAAAAGCAAAAGATCTTCACGCTGGTAAAATCGTTAAGGAATTAGCGAAAGAGATCAAAGGCGGCGGAGGTGGACAACCTTTCTTTGCTACTGCAGGTGGTAAAGATATCAACGGTTTGGATGCTGTTGTTGCAAAAGCACAAGAGTTAGCTTAATTAAGCTAGTTTTTATAGATATAGAAACGGCCTTCTCTTTATTGAGAAGGCCGTTTTTTATTAACTTAATCTAAAAGATATTGGAAGTATCATTCTTGATATGGTCTTTTGCCCTCTCTTTTTCGCAGGGCTCCAAGGTTTTACTAATTGCATTACTCTTAGCACTTCTCGATCCATAGATTCATAAACTCCTTTTACAACGTTAATTTCTGTCAGTTGACCACTTTTGTCAACAATAAAGGCAACATAAACTTTACCTTCTATTCCCTGTTTTTTAGCATCGTCTGGGTATCTTAATACTTTACCTATCCAATTATAAAAATCCCAAATACCGCCAGGGTAGAAAGCCCTCTTATATGTTTTTGTGTAACTATATTTTTTACCTTCACTATCCCAACTGTTTCCTTTCTTTAGTTTTCCATTTTTGTAGGTTTCAATAAAGTATGGTTTACCGTCAATATATGTTCCATTCCACTCTCCGGTTTTCAACTTGTTCTTTACCATACCCTCTTGATAAAAACTATTTTTTGTCAAATACTTCAGTTGACCATTTCCGTTCTTCACCGTTTGATTTCCTAGAGAATCCCAAGCATTAATAAATAAGGTAGTTTCTTCAAACTCTCCCTCCTTATATTTCATTTCATAACTGAAATTCTCCTGGCTATTTGAGTGATAATAGTGCCAAATACCCACTTTCTTAGACGCATCAAAAACTCCTTTCTCCTTTAGATTCCCGTTTTTATAATAGGATTCAAAATCACCAAATTTATCTTTATAGCGTTTTTTCTCCTTAGTATAATAGGTTGAATAGATAGTACCATCGAGATAAAAAGTAGTATGTTTATACTTTTCGTTTTCAAGTTCTCCAATGTGTGAGTTGGCATAATAAACAGCATCATTTTTATCCATTACTTCGGTATGGTCCTCATTAAAATAAATGATAGATTGGCCTAAACTAGAAATAGATGTGATTAAAAATAAGAGAAAAGCTAAAGTTGTTTTTCGCATGTTATTAGTTTGTCAGATTTAAGTAAAATACAATTTGCTTTGAAGAGATAGAAAGTTAGACAATTATCTTCTGATAACTATCATAATCGACAAGTAGTTTGATCGAAATCATCAATGAAAAAAGTTGATGGATTTCTCAGAACCCATCAACCATTGTCTACTCAACAGACCATTCATAAAAATTTGAAGATTGATTTAATTCAAACCCTGTCCTAGGGTATAGTTTATTTCCGATCTGATTTGTAATTTCTGTTTCAAGCATCACTCCACATGCATTAGTGTCATAAGCTAATTTTTTAGCTTCATCAATTAATTTCAAAGAAACA
Source organism: Flammeovirga agarivorans (assembly GCF_012641475.1). NCBI lineage: Bacteria > Pseudomonadati > Bacteroidota > Cytophagia > Cytophagales > Flammeovirgaceae > Flammeovirga > Flammeovirga agarivorans. The sequence goes on from NZ_JABAIL010000014.1 coordinate 62,264, forward strand.
CCTTTTCCACGTTGTGAAGCATCAACATAGAGATCATTGAGTAACCAAAGTTTTTTCATTCTAGTTGATGAAAATAATGGATATAATTGTACAAAACCTGAAAGTTGCCCCTCCTCTTCAAAAACATAAATTTTTGAATCTTTTAAAGCTATTCTTTCTGCTAAAAATGCTCTGGCAGCAGATAAATCAGATGTTTTTCTATAAAATACTCTATAACCATCAAAGAGTACTGAGAGTTGGTCTAGGTCGTTTGCTGTTGCTTGTCGTACCATGGATTTGATTTATTAAATTGAATAGAGAAATGATTTAATGTTCAAATATATTCGAATTATCATTTTACTACCTATCATCGACCAACAAAAAAAGTTATCCTATTTTCATAAGATAACTTTCATTTCATCTACAATACAGATTTATATTCTTCTAATGTAAATGTGTTATAAAAAAGTAGAATTAGATTACCTCTACTACTTCTTTAAGGTTCAATCTAGATTTAGGGTTTTTAGATGGTTGGTTTCCATCCTCAGCATCTCTGTAACCAATCATTACAGCAACTAGTGGTTGATAACCCTCTAATCCTAAAATTTCTTTGTATTTATCTTGTTCAATACCTTCCATTGGAGTTGAATCGATACCCATTGATCCAACTGCAGATAAGAAATACCCAATAGATAAGTATACTTGATCTGAGAACCAATTTTTGATTTTCTCTTCACCCTGAGGTTTTAAGAAATTATTAAAATACCCTACTGCACCTTCTGGCAAGTAATCGTTGATATCTTTTTCAAACTTCTCTACGTCATCGATTGCACTAAAAACAACAACATGACTACCCTCGATTAGTTTTGGAGCATTAAAATAAGAAGCCTCAGCTAATTTCTCTTTTAATTCCTGGTTACCTACAATTGTAAATTTCCATGGCTGGCTATTGATTGAAGATGGGCTTAATTGCAAAATCTCTTTTAACTTCTGAATGTCCGAATCACTAACTTTTTTAGATGGATCGTACTTTTTTGTTGTGTATCTTGATTTTGCGATGTCGATAAATTCCATGATAATATTTTTTTATTTGTTGATTTTAAAAACGGTCTAAAATCACTTAAAGTTTTAATAGAACTATTAATAAATTTATATAAACGACTATTTCTTTACTTTTTTAAGTAACTTTACTTTTGATAGTTACAAACATAAGTAGTGTTTTTAAACAATACAATAACGGGCAAAAATGTAAGTATCTATTTTTAAGGTTTATTCAATAAAAGATTTGAGTGATGAAATATAAAGTAGATGGTAAAGAATACCCATGCTGTACGAGCTTAACAATGAAATACATTGGCGGTAAATGGAAATCAGTAATTTTAATTCACCTTAAAGATACTACCTTAAGATACAGTGAATTAAGAAAAATGATTCCAACTGTAAGCGAAAGAACATTAAGCCTTCAACTAAAACAATTAGAAGAAGACGGACTGATAAAAAGAGAAGTGATTCCTACTGAAAAACCTCCACTAAAAGTAGAATACAGTATGACAGATTTCGGAAGAACACTTACTCCATTGTTAGAAATGATTTCGTCGTGGGGAGAAGAAGCTGTAAAATGGGACAGTAAAGTAGAAGAAATTGAAGAGTAGATACTATTTCAACTTTCCTTCTCTTTGGTCTCTCGTATTTCATTATTATTTATTGTAAACACAAAAAGGTCAATCCAGTAAAATTACCGGAAAGACCTTCCATTTGCTTGCTATTATCTTTGCTACACCATCGTTTTCTTTATTCTTCTATAAAGTTAAACTCAGTGATATAAGACGTTATCGTTGGTGTAAATGTGGAATCAATATCAATTGTAAATCCTTTTGAAACCCCATTTACTACCATATATTTTTCATTTATAGATCCATCAAAAACCCATTCTTTATTATCTTGGTTGTCGATTGGTGTACCTTCTGTATTCAACTGAAAAAGGTGCACTTTAACGATTACATAAGCTCCTGATACTGCTTCTATATCTGAAAAATCAATCCCAATAGAAGGAAAAGTCATCTGGTTTGTTTCATTTAACTGAATTCCCTTATTGGCATAACCGACTTGTTTTCCTTTTTTATTGAAAGCATACATTTCTGCACTCATTCTCCATGAAGAGTCAGGGCTGTAAAAGTGAATACCAAATGATATACGACCATTTAAAGGTTGCATGTAAAATGGTCTTAATTGAGCCGTTTCAGATACTTCTACAGTTCTTCTTTCGGATATAAAATCCACAACTGGGTTTCTATAATTACGAATAGAATCCAATGCTAAAAGGCTTGAAGTTTCTAATGCACTAGAAGGAATCCACTGTGCGATTACCGATTGATGAGTTTCTGGAATAGCGGCATTATAATCTGCATAAAATTCAGTCTTCCCAACAGGAACATTAATGAGTAGCTCTTCTTCTGATAAGTATTCGTACCTTCCTGCTTTTTCTTTTCCTTGTTTAGCAAATACCTCAATGTTATTTTTTGAAATCATCACATCGTCCGTTTTCATATTCGAGGATTTATCAAGGTGACTTTGAGACATAAAAAACTTGGTAGATAACTCTACAACAGGTCCTATAGATTGTTGCTCATCATCAAAAGAAGTATTGTCTGTGGCACATGAGACAATTCCCAAGGAAATAGCTAGCCATAAAATAAAATTTAGTAAGTGTCTTCTCATATATTATCGTTTATTGATTAAGTCTGCTTCATGGTGTGCACTATTACAATCTGTAAACAATAACATTGACCACTTTCTTTAATTTACTATTTAGACAACGGGTCTAGTGGTTCTCCTTACTTCAACAAAACGACTTTACTTTTTCGAAAATTATTTTTAGTAGAGATTTAGTTATTAAACAAAAAAGTCATTCTTACCTAATTACTGTAAGAATGACTTTTTTATGTTATCGAATAAATTAGTCTCTATTTAGAAATCTGTTAGATCGTCTTTATAAATTCTAATTCTTGTATTATAAGTATTTTGATAAGGAACCGAGATACTATTTGGGTAGTTTAGAATTTCTGTTCCTGCATTATTCATGACAAAAATATAATATTCTGCGTTATAGTTTCTTTCTCCAAACATGGTAACACTTGAAGGAATATTCTCGAACCTTGCGACACCATACATATCTGTAACTGTCGCATTTTGAAGGTTACTGATGATTGTTAAGTCTGATCCATCATAAACTTCAGAATACTTTTCTGTAGAGATGATCCCGATATTGACATTAGCCAATGAATCATCATAAACATATTGGAAGTTTTCGTCATCGTAATAATCTGAAGTTACTGCTACTTCAATAGAACCATAATTATCTAATGGACTTAATACTACTTCTTTTTCAGTTGTAGCAATTACTTGAGTATTTTTCGCATCAAAATACTTCATATTATTATGTTCAGATTCTACTGAAACATAGTAAGCACCTTCTAATAACAATTCCGTTTTTAGTTGACCACTTGCATCTAAGCTATCATAAATTATGTTGTCACCATAAGTATAGTTGACTTTTACTTTACCATTAGTAACCCCTTCTGCTTTGATCAATAAAGATCCAGACTTATTTATTACGATAGATAGGTCTTCTGTTGGTGTACAACTGAAGATAGTGAATGATAACACTCCTAGAATGGAGATAAGTTTGCTTAAGTTCATTTTTAGAATAGTTTGCCTTAAAAAAATTGAATGTCGATAACAATTAAGACAAAAATAAAGCAGTTGCTACGGAATAACAACTGCTTGCAGAAAATAATAATGTACAGACTATTATTTAAATAACGGTGCAAATTTCTCTCTATAAGCATAGGCTAAATAAACAACCATACCTAAGAAGAACACTGCTCCACCAATCCCAGCAGGATCCAATGTTGCATGAAATAATACCGCGTTAAAACCAATAGCTCCAAGAACTACTAAAGTAGCTGGTACTGCTTTTCTAATAGCAAGTAAGATTCCTCCTACCGCTTCTAGAATACCTACGATCGGTAAAACTCCCATTAGCATTAATGAACCAAATACTTGTGCCACCTGGTCGTTTGCTGGAGGCATAGGTAAAAATTGCAAGAACTTATTCGCTCCAAAGACGATCATCATAAATGCCAAAAGGTATCTTACTACCATTGTCACTTTAGTTTCTGAATTACTTTGAGCTGATGTAACTGTTTGAGTTGCCATGATATTTATAATTAAATTTCCTTATGTATGATGTAGTATTTGTTTATACTTTATTTGTTTAAACAAATGTAGAGAGAAAAATTGATATCGCAAACTTTTGATCTAAAAATATTTGTTTAAACAACAAAAAGGTGATAAATCCGAGAACTTTCTTCTTTCAAAAAATTATTTCAAAGAAAAAATCAAGATATAAATAACTGAATATCATCATGTTAAATAAATTAATGAGATTTTTATTATTTTTTTTCGATTTGGGATAGGGGGATATGATCACTAAGGGGTCATTACTATGAAAACGGGAAATGAAGAATAACAAAGGAGACGTCCTTTACTTCTTTCCCAAAATCATCAAGAAAAAACAACAAAGTAAATTTTATTATTCCGATGAAAAAGTTAATCTCAAATATATTTATCCTTATCATTTCAATTACTTCAGTTTTTGCACAAGACAGTACAAAACATATCCCTGCCCAAGTTTCATTCTTATATCCTTTAGGTATTAATGGAACAAATACAGATGTTTCGAGTGATGTTTCATTCAACGTTTTATGGGGAGTTAATGGAGGTGTTAGATATTTTGAATTAGGTGGTTTAGCCAATGTAAATAATGGAAATGTTACTGGCGGACAAATTGCAGGTATTGCTAACGTTACAAGAGGAGAAAGTAACGGTTTAATAATATCAGGTATCACCAACTTAAATACAGAAACAGCAAAAGGTTTACATTTAGCAGGAATCAATAACTATTCACAACAACAAATGAATGGTGCTCAGGTTTCTGGTATCGCTAACGTTGTAAATGCAGATTTAAATGGTGCTCAAATTGGTTTAACTAATACCGTTAGAGGTAATTTAACAGGAGCTCAAGTTGGTTTAGTTAACTATACAGATAGTTTAAAAGGCTCACAAATTGGTTTAATCAACATCGTAGCAAAAGGTACTGATGGTGGTGTTCCGATCGGTTTAATCAACGTAGTGAAAGACGGATACTATGCGGTAGAGTTATCTGCAGGTGAGACGATTTGGGCTAACGTAAACTTTAAAATGGGTACAGAGAAATTCTATACTATCTTTAAAGGTGGTTATTCTCAGTACAATGATAAAGAAATCAATACATTCGGTCTTGGTTTCGGTACTAAATTCGATTTAGCAAAAAGAGTAGCTTTAGCAGTAGACCTTTCTACTAACCAAGTTATTTACGATGGACAATTCGAAAACACTGGCTTAAACTTATTAAACAAAGCTGATTTGAATGTTCATGTACAATTAGCTAAATGTTTCAGCATCTTCGCTGGTCCTTCATTGAATGTTTATACTACAGATTATAAAGTAAATGGTAACGAAACTCCAGGTTCATTGGATGTTCCAGACCATGCATTCTACGATAACACTACAAATAATGGTACAAGAACTGCCATTTGGGTAGGTGGCCAAGCAGGTGTAAACTTCACATTCTAGAAAAAAATCGGGGGAATTTATTTCCCCCACACTTTTATTAATAAAGCAAGCAATACACATTATCAACTGATCTTATTAATCACTTAAAATGAAAAAACGATTCTATTTATTATTACTCTTCTTAGGAGTAGTAAGCCTTTCCTCTTATGCTCAAAATAAACTAAATGTTGGTGCCGCTTATTACGGAGAAACTATCTTTCATCCAGGTTTCTCAATCAATGGAGAATATGAAATCAGTCTTAGTGAAAGCTGGTCACTGCCTTTAAGAGCAACCACAGGATATTACTTCCACAAAAGAAATCATCAAGCGGTCTTTTTAGAAATTACTCCTGGTATACGTTGGCACTTCGGCCAAACAAAAAGATGGTATATGTCTGGTTATGGTGGTATTGGAGCAATGTCTTCTTGGCATCATTCCGATGACGGAATTTATGAAGTAGATGATAACGGCAATGTCTCTAAAAAGGACTCTAATTACGCAGGTACAAGCCTTACTTATATGGCTAGTGTAGATTTTGGCTATCAAATCTCTAAAGAACGCCCTCAATACCTTTGGGTAAGACCTCGTATGACATGGCAAACACAAGTCAATCAACAATCACTTTATCATTTAGCTGTAGAAATCGGTTATTCCATCACATTAAACTAAATCAACTATGAAATTATATTTACTTCCTTTATTAGCGATTCTAATTGGTTTTACTTCTTGTAACAGAAATGACGAAGATGCTTACGATTATAAAGATGGAGAGTTTTTCTACCTAGAAAATAAAGGTGCTGTTATGCCAGTTTGGGTCGTTGGGAATGTTGAATCAGGTATCTTTATTATCACAAACCATGGAGGCCCAGGTTATGACTCTGGTATGAATTTCCATACTGCCACTGAAAGTTTCCAACAATTAGAAAAGGAATATGCTCTAGTTTATTGGGACCAAAGAATGGCAGGTTCATCAAAAGGAAACCCTAGCTTAGAAGATCTTACTATAGAACAACATGTAGAAGATTTAGAAAAGTTAGTCACTCTTATCGAACACAAATATGCTCCAAAATCCATGTTTATGTATGGTCATAGTTGGGGTGGTGGATTATCAATCCTATATATGGGAAAAGATGAAAATCAGAGTAAGTTTAATGGATGGATTGATGAAGACGGTGCCATTCAGGACAAATATGAAATGGAGTTGAAAAGAGAATGGATTGTACCAAGAGCAGAGGCAAAATACGAAGCAACAGGTGATAAAAAATGGAAAGAAGTTATCCAATGGTGGGAAGATCACCCCAATCCAAATGAAAGCATGGATGAACCTTACCAACATGTACGAATGCTCGAAGGATATATTTATGACAAAGAAACTTCAGATGCTCTACATAACAATTCAGTTTTTGAACAACGCTTTTTAGCTTCTTATTCTTTTGGATGGCTACATAATCAATACGAAGATTTTAACTTTATGGCACATTATGATTTTATGCCAAGAGCAAAGAATATCACTATTCCTACTTTACTGATTTGGGGAAAAGAAGACGGTGCGGTTCCAGTTGCTGTTTCTGATACCGTATATTCTTTAGTAAATACTCCTATCGAAGATAAATTCAAAGTTCAACTTGATGAATGTGCCCATGCTCCACATTGGGAGAAACCATATATATGGACCGATGAAGTTCGGGCGTTCATTGAAGAATATAAATAATAGATTAAGGTTACTTCTTTAAATGTAAGAGGTAACCTTTTCTGTTACAGAATATTCGGAAAAGGGTAAATTTGAGGAATAGTCCCTCTGAAACTTCACCTAATTTTACCTAAACAACTATCAGACGAATATGAAAAATCAAATTATACTTCTTTTCACTCTTCTTTTATTGAATGTTATACTTCCAGTATTCTCACAAATCAACCCTGTTTCTGATCCAGAAAACACTCAAAAGTGGATTTTAAATAAATGGATAAGTGATGAGTTTAACGGTACTGAATTGAACAAGACCAAGTGGTGGATTCTTGGCGAAAACAACGATTACAGAAGTAAATGGAAAGGAAGAGCCCCTGGTCAATTTGCCTCTCACAATGTAAAAGTAAGTGATGGACAACTGAAACTTACTAGCCAATGGGATCCTACTTTCAACTTTGCTAACGAAACCAATGATGGCTGTTATTATGGAGGAACAAAAACAGCTGCTGACCTTTCCAAACCGATCACTCAAGCATGTATTATGAGTGAAACATTTTTCAAGTATGGATATATGGAAATCAAATGTAAAATTGCTGATGCTCCTGTAACTTCAGCATTTTGGACTACTGGTTACCATAGTGAAATTGATATGGTTGAAAATTATGGTAAACGACCTATTGGAAATCCAGAAGAAACACCTGAAGAATTAGAATATAAATATAGAACCAATCTCATTAGTTGGGACCCTGATAGGGCTGAAGATCATGAAGAATGGAAAATCGAAAATGTTATGAATAGTCGTTTAGCAGATGACTTTCATATTTACGGCTTTGAATGGGATAAAAACTATATGAAAATATATTTCGATGGGCATTTAATAAAGACAGCTACAAAAGAGGAACTTCTGAAAAAAGATCAATGGAAATACGATTATCCTCAGGAAATGTGGCTAGACTCTGAAGTGTTTGAATGGTATGGTTTACCGAACCAAGAAGATCTATCTTCCCCTGCTGAATTTATTATTGATTATGTAAGAGTGTGGCAAAAAGAAGAACCTCAATCTTTTTTTGATGCTTTAAGTTTTGAAGGTCCTTTCTATTTCTCAGGAAGAAGTGTAAACTGGTGGTCATCACAAGCCTCCAATTGGAGAATGAAAGATGATAAAGCTAGAACAGGCGATTTTAGCTTACGTTATCAAGGAAATGCTCCTTTCACAGGAAATTATTCAACCTTCTCCCCTTATGGTTCTCTTGATCTTCCCGAAGGAGCCAATACTTTATCGTTTTATATATGGATTGATGAATCTACTGAGATCAATACTATTGATTTTGTTCTCAGTAAACCATATAAAGAGATAAATGTAGACCTAAGTTCAATAAAGAAAGGACAATGGGTAGAAGTAAATACTTCTTTTGAACGAAATGATAAGTCAGATACCAATATCATTAATGGTGATAGAATTCAGATAAAAATCCAAGCTGAAAGTATCGAGAGTACTGAAGCACTATTTTTTTTTGATGACATCAGCTTCGAAAATTCTAATGAAAGTGATGTATCACCTGAGTATCCTTTTCCTGATGATGAATATACAGAACAGGAATACCCTAAAGACGAAGAAGAAAAACCTACCCACTCCGATCAACCATTAAAGATTGACTGGGGAATGTACCCAAATCCCTCTTCTTCGATTATCAATGTGTATTCTAACTCTAATGGATCTCTCAAAATTATTAATGCAGTTGGAGTAGAACTCATGGATATAGCAAAACAAAAAGAAGAGATCTCTATTGCTTTAGATGATTTAAGACATGGACTATACTATGTAGTATTCGAGTCTAAAGGACTACTTGATACAAAAAAACTAGTGATAGAATAATAATGGAAGCCATTGAACAAAATAATGTTCAATGGCTTTTTTATATAATCATGCGTCTTTTCCCATCAATACACAAACAACATTCACATTAAATTGCCATTCTTGTTTTTGCATAATTTCAGGTCTTATTAGATTATAATAAACATTGAAGCTAACATTCATAGGCAAACTCTTAAAAGGAAGCATTTGACCTACACCTCCACCGACTGGGACCAACCATTTTGTATCTCCTACAAATGCATCGCTTTTGATCATCATTGGTTGAGTATTTACAGAAGTGCCTGTTTTAAACGTATAATTTAAAATATATTGAAATACACTTTGATTAATACTACTTCCCCCAACTCCCCATGTAGGGTTATAATTTACCCCAGCCATAAAATATTTATAATGATAAATTGTAGCCATGGCGAAACCTATATCCCATGTTTCCAATCCTTTTATTGTATTTGTAGCAAATACAGCCGAGGGCCCTAAACCGAGTGTTAGTTGACCATCGTTTCCAAGTTCAATAGGTTTTCTATTCGCTATTAAACCTTGATAAATCACATTACCTAAGAATGTCTTTGATGTCTGTAACTCACTATTATAAATTGATTCTATCGGTAAAATCCCATAATTTAATAATTCAATATTCTCTGTTAACATTACAGGAAATATGAATTTAACCAATAACATATTTGATTTATCATCCCCAGTACCGACATGAGAATAACTATGAAAGTTGATTTTCCCAATGGGTGAGGATGGGTCTGTTACTGTTTCTGCAAATAACTGAATATCATCATCATAATTTTGGCCATATGACTTTATACCCATGGAGAATAGAACAATGATTAATAGATTTTTCATAATTTAAGAGAAGAACAAAGGGTATCACACAGTTTATACATCTATTCTAGTATTTATTTTTGCCCATCAATACACAAACAATATTCACATTAAATTGCCACTCTTGATGTTGCATTATTTCTGGTCTAACTAGATTATAGTAAACATTAAAGCTCACATTCATGGGTAGGCTCTTAAAAGGAAGCATTTGACCTACACCTCCCCCTACTGGAATCAACCATTTTGTATCTCCCACGAAAGCCTCGCTTTTCATCATCATTGGTTGGGTATTGATAGAAGTACCTGTTTTAAATGTATAATTGAAAATGTATTGAAACATACTCTGATCAATACTACTTCCTCCTACTCCCCAAGATGGACTGTAGTTTACCAACCCCATAAAACTCTTGTGATGATAAATTGCAGCCAAAGCAACACCTACATTCCATGTTCCATGCCTTTCATTTGTACTTGTTCCCATCACAAAAGATGGCCCTACTGCAACTGTAAGGTGGCCATTTTCTCCTAAGCTAATTGGCTTTCTATTCGCCATCAACCCCTGATAAGAAATATTCCCAAGGTGGGTCTGTGAAATTTTTGCTTCTCCATTATAATTTGTTTCTAATGGAATAATTCCATAATTAATCACCTTAATATTCTCATTGATCATAAGTGGAATCACTGGCTCTACCAATAAAGTATTGGACCAAGTATTTCCTGACCCTGTATGGGTAAAATTCTGAAAGATTAATTTTCCTACGGGTGCCACTGGATTAGAAGCTGTCTCTGCCAACTTCTGAACCTCTGTTTTTTCATCCTGTGCCAATAAGTACACATTCAGTAATATGAAAAACAGTGATAATTGGTATCTCATCATGTTTAAAAAAAGCAACCGAACTAAAAGAAGTTCGATTGCTAGAATTAAAATATATTGTTGGATAAAGAATTTATTTACTTAAACCTGAAGTGATTTTTTCCCAATCTGGTAATTGGAATGATTTGTCGAAAAATGCTTCTCTTGGAGCATATAATCTGAAATAAATAAACCATCCATCATCTCCTACTGTCTTTAAGTAGTTCGCAGGATTTACTCCTTCAGGACGTTCAGCACCTATATAAATATCAATCGAACCGTCTTTATTATAAGTAACATCTTTTCTTCTAGAGTTGATTCCGATATCGGCGATCTCTGTTCCTCCATTATCATACGGTCTACGCGTATCTTCGCTATATAAAGTCACAGACCAGAATTGATCAACCGGTACGTCTGCTGGCACATGTAACTTATAAGTTTGATCAGCTCTTAATAAATCACCATTTTGATCCCTTTTGGAAGTCATATAAATCTGACCATAACCTGGTGAAGGCTCTACCATCCCTTTTGTAGAACTTACTGCCTCATAGTACCAAACTGCTCTTTCATCCAAATAGACCATCATTTCATTTGCTTGAGGAATATTAAAATCAAATGATTTATACCAATTCGTTCCAGCCCAATATGGTTCACTAAACCTTGGATTTGTTTGTAGGTTTCTTAACATCAACTCACCCATCTTTAACCCTTTCATTAGGTTTTCTTTTTGTCTTGCTGTAGGGTTAAATGGTTTTCCTATTTCTATACCTAAAGGCTTAATCATAGCAATCCAAGCTTTGTCTTGCTCTCTTACTGGTTCTTCATTAATGATGGTATGAAGTTTTTTCCAATAGTCTAAATCTCTTGGAGCAGTAGCAGACCACTCTACATCCTTATCTTCAATAAATGATGCATCTTTTAATTTTGTACCTACTTTACCTAGCTTAAGGTTTGATTTAAATTTATCAACAGCACTCGGGTCCGCTTCTAATATTCTTAATCCGATAAAAAAGTTATTCGTTTCTGACTGAACAATAAAATCAGCTTGACCTTTATACTTATCCGGATTATCACTAGGGCCACAGATGATGTAAGTACCACCTTGTCCTTTATCTGGTCCTGTTAGACCAAGATCAGCAACAGGTCTTTGCCAAAGATCCAAGAAACCTCCTGCTGTCATTCCTTTAGGATAATCAACTTTTACTGCTCCATCTTTTAGATTAGAAAAAGTGAAAATATAAGGGGTAGTTAAGTTACCTGTAACAATGCCTCTTTTCTCTTTTAATGATTTTAATACCACAAAATTTTCAAGGCCTGCAGCATCATACGCTGCATCTTCTCTATCGCCCCAAGTTTTCATAGAAACAATTGGAGTAGACCAGATATAAGCTTGAGAAGCTCTTTGAAAATCCATTGCATCAAACAGTTCCTCCGAACCTTTGTTGATAAAGTTATTTTCTAGTTCGATATCACCATATACAGTTTCAATAATTTCATCACCTTTCAGTGATGCTTTTGATAATGGCGTTTGTGCATAGATTGAAGATGCACTCATTTGTAATAACAGGGAAGCTCCTAGTAGTTGAACACTTTTCAATTTCATCTTTCGTTTTATTAAATGATTGATGATTAATTAAACTGAAAAGTCAGTCTTCAGATTACATCGATTAGTTCACTAACTATCGTAATAAGCTCAAATCATATTTATTCTTGAAACTTTATTTTATTTTCAATGTATAAAGTGATGTATCCACTTAATAAAAATGATCACTCCTCTTAGCAATGCAAGAACTTAAAATAAAAACTGGGTCGGTTAGAAGCACTATACAACAATTAGAATCGGCATTCAATATCACCCCATCAGAAGATAATAAATTATTGATCAATAATAATTTAGTGAAGATTGATTACCAATGGTTCACTCCATTTCAAGGTATCGAAATAGGGTTGCATAAAGTGGCTTTTAAAGAGGATTTCAAAATCGAGATTATCGATGGTAATGAGAAAGAAAAATATATCTACTTCCAATTTGATTACTCAAATAATATCGCTCCTAAATCAACAGAAGAGGCGTCAAAGTTATTGTCAACATCAACAAATTTGATGAGTATGCAGAGCACTAATATCCCTCTAGAAATGAAAGCCAATAAAGGTGACATTAGTGAGTGGGTCTCTGTTAGAGTCTCTGAAGACCATTTCAATAATTATATGTCGCATATGAAGGAACACATTGGGAAGGTTTTCGATATTGATAACCCATGGATCATTTATGATATCATACCTACAAATGTTCAAATCTTAATCGATGAATTATTTTCTGTGAATGATGAAATGACTCCACCACGAAAAAATAGTATCATTTTATCTCGTACAGCAGAAATCATTGGGACTTTTTTGGATATGATCATTAGAAGAAACCAAGGAGATGTACAAAATAATAATATGCATATCGAGGATATTAGACGAATGCATTCTATTAAAGGTGAGTTAACACAACTGATGGATAAAACTCCTTCACTTAATTCATTGGCTGAGAAGTATGGAGTATCACTTTCTAAACTAAAAAGAGATTTCGAAAGTGCTTTTGGTACAACTATACCTAGGTTTCATTTAAACTATAGATTAGAACTTTCTTATAAGATGTTATCACAAAAAAATATCTCTGTCACAGAAGTATCTAGACATTTTGGGTTCAAGAGTATTTCGAATTTTTCTGAAAACTTTAAAGATAAATTTCAGGCCACTCCTAAAGAAATTGCCTCACTTCATCAAAAAAATTAGTATATTAATAATAACCCAAAAGCAATACGATTGTATGCATTATAATCTTTAACCCTATTTAATTAACTATTATGTACTGCCTTTGCTATATAAGCACTAGAAAGCATGATCTTGACGATGACATACTAAAACAGATTCTTCTTCATAGTAGAGAAAATAACCGATTCAGGAACCTTACAGGTATTTTAGTACTTCTAAAAGACAAATTCATTCAAATACTAGAAGGCGATGAAAATGATGTCAATGATATTTATAACAAAATCATGAAAGATAACCGACATCAGTATGTTCAAAAGGTCTATTCTGGTGAGATTGAAAAACGTAATTTTAAAACTTGGGCCATGGCCTTCCACGAAATACATTGGGACGATCTAGAAGATGCCGGACTGGTAAAAGAATACGATAAAAGTATTTCTCTAGAACAATACCTCAAAGAAAAAGACCATTACATTATTGAGTTCCTTAAGTCTTATAATGGAATTAATGAGCTCCAATTGAATTTGCCAAGCTAAAAAAATGGGTATCGAACTTTGAACTTCGATACCCATTTTCTATTTCTTCCTCATACAAACAAAAGAGAAATTTTGAACGGTCTCAAATGGGGTAACATGATCTTCGATCAAGGTATTTACCAATTCAAAATGATCTTGAAAAACCTCTGCTAGCTGTTGGGGTGTATATTGCTTAATAGGAATACCACTACATTTTGTTGGTCCCTTATCTGAGAATGTACCAACAACTAAAATTCCATCTGATTGTATATGATCTGCAACCACTTTTTTGTAATTATCAATGTCTTCTTGTTCTGTTAGAAAATGAAAAGCAGCTCTATCATGCCAAAAGGCAAACGTTTTATCTGATTTAAATAGTGAGGCATCACTTACAACAAAGTTTACTTTTGCAGCCTTTTCTCCTAAACGCTTTTTTACTCGATCTAATGACTTAGAAGAAATGTCCAATACGGTAACATCTGTATAATCTTCCTCTAATAAATGATCTACCAAGAAACTATCTCCACCCCCTACATCGATTATCGCATCGTTTTTTGATAATACAGCTCTTTCTATAAAATCTAAGGAGGTCTTAGGTACTTTTTGATACCAGCTTACTTCAGTTAATTGCTTTTTAGAATAAATATCTTGCCAATGGGCCTCTTTATTAAAATCTGTCATTTGAATGTCGGTTAATACTCGAGCAATATACTACTTTATCAAAAATGACGAAGTAACATTAATTACAAAACACTGAAAATGAATATTCACTCATATTGTTATTTTTGATTATCAATAAGTTAAGAAACAAAACATTGGATTATTCTGTGAAAACAACCTATTTTTCAGTGAAAAAAGCGTTTATTTGCATTATGTGTGCAAATATTAATGCACTACATACTTATCAACATATATAAGCATAAGAATTCATTTACATGGAACCTAAACGTGTCTTTGATTTTATTGACCAACAAAAAGAAAACTACGGTGGACTCAATGTTTGTTTTGCCAATAAAGAAAATGGTAATTGGATAACATATTCTACTGAAAAAATATCAGAACTTCTCGATCAATTAGGTAGTGGCTTATTACGTTATGGTCTAAAGAAAGGAGATAAAATTGCTATTGTTTCAGATAATAGACCAGAATGGAATTTTATTGATTTGGCTTGTGCACAAATAGGAGTTACAGTAGTTCCTATTTACCCTACAATCACTCCTGATGATTATATTTTCATCTTTAATCATGCGGAGATCAAAGTAGCTTTTATTGAAACAAAAGCACTTTCAAACAAAATCAATAAGATAAAAGATCAGCTTCCTTTATTGGAACAAGTCTATACATTTAATCAGATTGATGGAGAAATTCATTGGAGTTCTTTAGTTGATGTCACTATTTCGGAACAGGAAAGTATCAATCAGATAAAAGATGAAATCTCTGAAGATGATCTCTACACTATAGTCTATACTTCTGGTACTACTGGCAACCCTAAAGGGGTAATGTTATCACATAAAAATGTTGTGAGTGATGCAATTGCTGCAGCAGAAACCTTACCTGTTACTAGAGGAAATGCCAAAGCACTTAGCTTCTTACCTTTATCACATGTTTATGAACGTACTAGTGTATATTCATATATATGTGGCGGTGTTTCTGTTTACTATGCAGAGAATGTTGCAAAGGTGGCTGAAAACTTAAAAGAAGTACAACCTGATGTTTTTTGTACTGTACCTCGATTACTCGAAAAAGTTTACGATACCATTGTCAGTAAAGGCATGGAAACGAAAGGCCTTAAAAGAGCCATCTTTTTCTGGGCTCTTAACTTAGGACTAAAGTATAATCCTAGAGAAAAAATGGGACTGTGGTTCAATATCCAGCATGCTATTGCAGATAAATTAGTCTTCAAGAAGTGGAGAGAAGCATTGGGTGGTAATATCAAAAACATGAACGTGGGTGCCGCTGCTCTTCAACCAAGACTTATACGTTCTTTCTGGGCTGCTGGTATTAAAGTATGCGAAGGTTACGGTATGTCGGAAACTGCTCCTGTAGTTTGTGTTAACAGAGTTAATCCGGAAGATATGATGGTTGGAACTGTTGGTCTACCTCTAAATGGTGTAGAATTAAAAATTGCATCAGATGGAGAAATATTGATCAAAGGGCCTAATGTTATGCTTGGTTATTTTAAACAACCAGATCTTACAGCTAAAACAATAAAAGAGGGTTGGTTACACTCTGGAGATATTGGAGAATTGGTTGATGGAAAATTCTTAAAGATAACTGATCGTAAGAAAGAGTTATTTAAGACCTCTGCAGGTAAATATATTTCCCCTCAATTCTTAGAAAATAAATTAAAGGAATCTTTCTTTATTGAACAAGTTGCCGTTGTGGGAAATCACCAAAAATTCCCTGCCGCTTTAATTGTTCCTAATTATGACGCTTTAGAAAAATGGTGTGAAGAAAACCATATCTTCGATACAGCTCCTCAGAATATTATTCAAAATCCTGAGGTCCTGAAAAAATTCAAAAGGGAAGTGATGCAAGCCAATAAAGATTTTGCTAGATATGAACAAGTACAGAAGTTCAAGCTCCTAGAAAATGAATGGACCATCGATACAGGCGAGGTAACCCCTACGCTTAAGCCTAAGAGAAAAATCATCAATGAAAAGTATAAACACCTAATTGATGAAATTTACACTTAGTAGAACATCTTTATGAAAGTAAAAAGCCGATAGCTATTGAAACGTAGCTATCGGCTTTTTTTATATGGTAATTGAAACCTTCTTAAATGGTTTCTCTGATATCAATTTCTGAGGTTGAAACTCTTCAATAGCATGCTGAGCAAAACCTTTTCCTGCTTCCCTGTAAACATTAAATACTGCATTAACACCAAGCTGTTTCAATGGCTGAACCTGATCATTAAACTCCACAATTGCTGTGGTCTTACCTGTGTAGTTCATTTTTTGAAGTTGCCTTGCTCCCAACTCATTGGCATGATGGTGAGGCATAGCAAAAAATATCAGCTCGATAGCATCAAGGTTATTAATCCTTTCCCAAAGGTCATTATCTACGGCGTCACCCTGGATCACATTCCTACCTTCATTCAGCTGCTTCTCGACGGTATGCTCATTGACTTCAACTCCTAAAACTAAACCTCCAAATTGCTTTTGCATCTCATCATAAACACCCGAACCAATACGCCCCATACCTACTACTAAAATTTTAGCATTAGCAATATCGATCATTTTGTCCATGCTGTTTAAACGGTTGCCTTCTTTCTTAAACTGACTTAAACCTAAATACACTTCATTACTCCAATTATTAATTGGAGAAGAAATAAGGAAAGATAAAGAAACTGCTATAGCTATACTCACCAATAACTCTCCTGGTAACCATCCCATTTTATAAGCTAAACCACCTACAATTAGACCAAATTCACTGTAGTTCATAAGTATCAAGCTACCGAATACTGAAGTTCTAATTCTAAAATTGAAACGGTCAAATATCTGGAAATACAACCAGCCTTTTATTGGTAATAAGATCACCAAAGCAATAGCAAATAATAATGAGTTTAGTGTGATTGATGCCGTTAAACCAATATCTAAAAAGAAGAAAACTAATAATAACTCCTTAATATTAAAAAGTGCTTTAGATAATTCCGATGCCTTTTTATGACTTGATAATAAAACACCAATAATTAAGGCTCCTAAATCTGCTTTTAATCCAACTAATGAGAATAATCCAGCACCCACTACCAAAGCCATAAATACTCCGAAAAGCACTAACATCTCTCCATGTTCCACACTATCCAGAATCTTAAAAAACAGAGGTCTTAATAATGGAAGGGCAAATAGTAGCAACGCCCAAACCTCAGGCATTTTACCAGAACTAATGGTCATAAACACGACGGCAAAAATATCTTGCATCACTAAAACACCTATGGCTAATGAACCATATACTGCATTCATTACCCCTTTTTCCTGTAATGTTTTTATAGCAAACACGGTACTTGAAAAAGATAAGGCAAAGGCAATGAGCATTAATTGCATCCATGATAATCCTTGAAGAATCGATAATCCCATCCATTGTAAACTCCAAAGAGCAGCAATAAAATAAACAGAACTTGCCAAATTATGTATCAATGAACTCAGCCATATGTGTTTACCAATAAGCATTTTGATGTCTAGCTTAAGTCCAATGGTAAACAGCAATAAAGTAACACCCAAATCCGCTAATGATTTAATCTGTGTCGTATCATCTATACCTAGATAGTGTAATACAAAACCAGTAATTAGAAAACCTACTAAGGGTGGAAATTTGAGTCTTAATGCAATATAACCAGCGATAAAGGCTGAAAGAATGATAATAATATGTACAGTCATGCTTGCAAATAGATAATTAATTTAGTTTTTCACTGCGACAGATAATATGAAAAAAACTTCATATATCAAAGGTAGAATCTGTTTTAAATAGTTAATTAATAGAGAGTTAGTATCAATACAAAAACTCTACTCAAGAGGTGTTTTCAAAGTTCTTTGTAAAGAAAAAAGAGCAAGATGTTATTGTAAACACCTTGCTCTTTTTATAGGAATTTATCTGATAGATTAGTAAATAATCTTCGGTCCTACTTTATTCACTTTAGAAACAAACAAATCACTATCAATACCAATAGATTTGAATGCTTCAACTTTAGCTTTTGCAATTCGTTCTGCTTTATCAATACCTCTACATAATGAGAATACTGATGGACCAGATCCAGAAATAGCTGTACCCATAGAACCTGCATAAACAGCAGCTCTTTTTACTTCATCAAAACCTGGGATTAGCATTGAACGGATAGGCTCTACAATAACATCTTGTAATGATCTTCCAATTAAGTCGTAGTTCTCTTGCTCTAAACCAGCAATTAAACCACCTACATTACCCCACTGACGTACGGCATCTACTAATGGAATCTCTCCTCTTAAAATATTACGAGCATCTTTTGTTGAAACTTCGATATGTGGGTGAACCACTGCACAACATAGTTCTTCCGGTACATTCAGACGAACTACATCTAATGGATCATAACTTCTTACTAATACGAAACCTCCATATAATGCCGGAGCTACGTTATCAGCATGTGCTGCTCCACAAGCTACTCGCTCACCTTCCATGGCAAAAGGTAAAAGTTCTTCCGTTGTCAATGGATTATCGAATAATGCATTCACAGCAAAAGCACCAGCAACAGTACTCGCCGATGAAGATCCTAAACCACTACCAAAAGGCATTTTTTTATGAAGTGTTACTTCAATACCTGCTTTCTCTGCTCCAATTCTTTCTAAAAACTGATATACAGAAACAGTAGCCGTATTTTCTCTAGGATTACGAGATAATCTTCCTTCATCTCCCGTGATGTCTTTGATGACAATACCTGGCTTGTCAACAAGTTTCATTTCTATTTCATCACCTGGGCTATCTACGGCAAAACCTAAGATATCGAAGCCACAAGCTACGTTAGCCACAGTAGCAGGGGCAAAAGCTTTTACTTCTTTCATGGTTTTATACTTTTAAAGAACGAGACAGTAGTTATAATTATCATCGTTCTTCTTTCAATCATAGTTGTCTTTCATTTTTTCCATTGATGAAAAAAACGAAGCAAAAAAATCTAGACTGTGAAGTCAAAAGCTAAAACTAATTCCTTTCACCTAAAATCTTCAGACTCGCTTTACTCAAACAAATGAAGATTTTTTACGGTTCTTCTATTAATTTTTTATCGCTTTTCTCTTCAAGGCCATTCTATAAAAATGACTACAATATCCCTTTCAATTTGTTTAATAATATCAAAGAATTTGGAGTCAACAAAAATGAGAATGAGGACGAAGTAAAATACCTCGTCCCCACTATATAATTATGAAGTTTATAAAGTATGTAGTAGAAAGAGAATTACTCAACTACTTCGCTTTATATCACTTCAATCTTAGTTAATCAAGAAATTTCCGATTGTGATGATCTCAGCAAATACACCAGCAGCTGTAACTTCAGCACCTGCACCAGGGCCTCTAATTACTAACGGCTCATTGAAGTATCTACGAGAAGTAAACACTACCATATTGTCTGATCCTACAAGACCATAGAAAGGATGTGAGCTATCTACAGCTTTTAAAGCTACAGTTGCTTTACCTTCTTCATCTAATGTAGCCACAATACGAAGAGCTTTACCTTCTACTTCTGCTTCTGCTCTTTGTTTCTCGAATAAGCTATTTGCTTTCTCTAATTCAACAAAGAAATCATCTACTGAAGCAGCATCTAAACATGCTTGTGGTAAGATAGGCTCAACAGTAACATCAGAAGGCTCTAAGTGATACCCTGCCTCACGAGCAAGAATCAAAATCTTACGAGCAACGTCTACTCCACCTAAATCATCTCTTGGATCTGGCTCAGTATAACCCATTTCTTTTGCTTGTTTCACTAATTCTGAGAACTTCATGCCTGCAGCAAAAGTGTTGAACAAGTAAGAAAGAGTACCTGATAAGATACCTTCGATTTTAATGATCTTATCACCCGATCTTCTTAAATCTTGAAGCGGTCCGATAACAGGAAGACCTGCACCAACATTCGTTTCATATAAGAATTTCACACCTCTACGTTTTGCAGCAGCCTGACATCTTAAGTAATACTCAAGAGTACCAGAGTTGGCAATTTTATTTGGTGTAGTAATCGAGATAGAGTTCAATAAGATTTTCTCGTAAAGCTTCACTGCACTCTCACCTGGAGTACAGTCCACAAATACAGAGTTAGGCAAGTTCATTTCGATCATTTTCTCAACAAACTGCTCAGCATTAGAAGCTTCTCCTTCTGCTAAGATTTCTTCTTTTGTTAAAGAAATATCTAAACCTGTCTCACTGAAGATCATTTTCTTCGAGTTAGCAGCACCTACAACGTTCAAACGTAAGTTACGTTCTGTTAATAAGTATTCTGCTTGATCTCTCATTTGAGTAAGTAATGTATTACCAATCAAACCAAGACCTAACATAAACACGTTCAACTCTGCCATATCAGACAAGAAGAAGATTTCGTGTAATGCATTTAGTGATTTATATAAATGCTTCTGTTCGATAACAACAGAAACGTTTAACTCTGAAGAACCTTGAGCAATAGCATGGATGTTTACACCATTTTTACCCAATGCACTAAATAACTTAGCTGCAACACCTGGACGATGTGCCATATTTTCACCAATAATGGCTAAAATTGATAAGTTATTTTCTACTTCAACAGGATTTACTTTACCAGAAGCCATTTCATTGAAGAATTCTTCCTCAATAATTTTCTTACTTGCTGCAGCATCCGAAGGAGCTACTGCAAAAGTAATTGTATGTTCTGATGAAGCTTGAGTAATCAAGATCATTGATACCCCACCTCTTGCTAAAGCACCAAAAAGTCTAGAAGATACACCTGGAACACCAATTAAACCACTTCCTGAAAGTGTTACTAAAGAGATATCTTTAATTGAAGATATACCTTTTACTGGCCAATCTTCTTGTCCTGATTTACTTGTAACAAGTGTACCAGGGAAAGATGGATTGAATGTATTTCTAATTCTTAATGAAATATTCTTTTTGATTGCAGGCTGTAATGTTGGAGGGTAAATCACTTTAGCACCAAAGTGAGACATCTCCATTGCCTCTTCGTAAGAAAGTTGCTGTAACGAGAATGCTGTTGGTACAACTCTAGGATCAGTAGTCATAACACCATCAACATCTGTCCAAATCTCAATTTCTGACGCATTTAATGCAGCACCAAAAATCGCAGCAGAGTAGTCAGAACCACCACGACCTAACGTAGTTGTCTCACCACTTTCAGACGAAGCAATAAAACCTGTTACAATTTGCATTTTGTCAGTTTCTCCAAAATGCTTTGTGATTGCAGAATTAGTAGTTACAAAATCAACTTTTGCACCACCGAATACAGCATTAGTACGAACAACATAACGCGCGTCTAATTGCTCAGCATCAACACCAATTTGTGTTAAGTATTCTGCTATAATAAATGAAGACAAACGCTCACCAAAGCTCTGAAGAATATCAAGAGAACGAAGTGATAATTCTTTTAATAAAAAGATACCTCTTAAAATGTCCTCAAGATCATTTAATAAAAGCTTTACAAAAGCAATTGTCTTGCTCTGTCTACGCACCTCAATCAACTCACGAATGCAGGTCAAGTGGGTAGACTCAATGTCTTTTAATAATGACTTGTAGGTTTCGTCACCTGAAGCAGCTCTATTACCTACTTCGATGAGTTTGTTTGTGATGCCACTCATTGCCGATACGACTACGGCAACCCTTTGTCCGCTCTGTTGATAATCGGAAAGGATACTGGCTACTTGTTGGATATTTTTCGCACTTCCAACCGACGTTCCTCCAAACTTGAGTACTTTCATCCTTGTTCCTGTTCGCTAGTCCTTAAAAATAAACAATTCGCAAAATATTGCGAGTTAAGTTATAAAAGTAGTAATAATATTAATGAATCACCAAGAATTTACTAATTGATGGCCTAACTTTTTCAAAATACGTGTGTCTTGCAAAATATTTCTTATGAAATATGCTATATATTAGAATTAAATTATGTACTTCGATGTAAATAATACCTTTAGCAAACTTTCATCACTAACCATTAAAAATCAATTCTCTTACAAATGAAAAACAAGCTATTAGTACTACTCAGTTGCCTATTGATTACACTGGTATGTCAAGGACAAACTGAAAGCATTTTATTTAATAAGGTGACCACATTTCAATTAAACCCACATCAATCAGATAGCATAAATTTTATTGTTGTTGACACAAAGCTTGAAGAAAAGAAACCGATTTTTCTGTTCTGTCAAGGATCTCTTCCTATACCCATGTTTATGGACATTCCCAATAGAGATACGCCTTTTTTATTTGGAGGAGGAATTTCAAATTTTGATATAAATGAAGTAAAAAAGAAGTATCATCTCGTTGTCATCAATATGCCACATACGCCATTGGTTGTTGATAGCCTTCATCTTAGTCCATACGGTAATTATTACATAGAAGATCCTTCAAAGCCTTCACAGATTTCAGAAGCTTTTACCAATGCCGACTATTTAGATAATTATGTACAACGCGGTTTAGAAGTACTTCAGTTTTTAAAAAGACAACCTTGGGTTGATGCTTCTAAAGTTGTTGTTTTTGGACATTCTCAAGGAAGTAAAGTGGCTACAAAATTAGCTTTGAAAAATAAAGACATTAAACATATTGGCCTTGGTGGAGCTAATCCTTTTGGAAGGATTGATCAATATGTGAGAACAGCAAAAGTTGATGCTCAACATCAAAAAATATCTTGGACAGAAGCTGAAGAAAGAATCAATTCTTATTATAAATATTATGAAGATTCGTTTCAACCCGATTCTGTTGCCAAACATAGTTACTTAAAAGGTATCAATACTTTTTCTGAACCTTTATTTGATGATTGGCTACAGCTGGGTATTCCTATTTTCTTAACCTATGGAACGGAAGATCATGCTGCTGCACTCTGTGATCTTATCCCTTTATTTTTTATTGAAAAAGGTAAAAAGAACCTTACTATTAAAAGATGGTATAACTGCGATCACAACTATTTTCCTTTAGATGAAAATGGAAGACCTAAACATAAAGAAGGCCATTGGAATGATGTTATTAAAAGGTTCTTAGAAGAAATAGAATTAAAGGAAAACCTGCAATAACAAAAGTACCAGACTCCATATTTGAGTCTGGTGTTTTTGCTTAATCTACTATAAGTTTGATTGTTTCTATTTGATCTTGCCCTTCAATGAGAACAAAATAGATACCTCTGTAAAATAAATTTCTTGATAAAATTGTCTGATCATTTTCGATAAGATTAGCATATACTATATTCCCATGAATGTCTAACACTTTTATCAGCTCACCACTTCGATTGTGATGCTTTATTGTCACATTTGATGTTGATAAAGGATTAGGATAAACTTGTATCTCTGAACTTGTAGTAAAATCTATTTTTCTTTGAGAAGAGCTATTTCCCATAATCTCAATATGTGCCCAAGATTCTAACCCTTTGAATGAAATATAGTATTTACCATTCTGTCTCGGAGGAAGGTTACTATTTATCCAAACATTAGTAATATCAACACCATTAATCGTAATGTATTCTGCTCCCCAAGAGTTTATATAATTGATATCTTCAGAAACAACCCAGCACTTTTCTTCTATACCATCATAACTAAAGTCTAAACTTATATTTTCAGAGTTAGAACAGCCTTCTGCAACCACTTCTTCTTCATCTTCAGTAGTTATGGGAACTAGTCGTAATGATTTAAGATTAAAGCCACCTTTTTCAAAAACAAACTTAATCACTTTTGTTCCCGAACTTAGAAAAGTCTGACCCGCATCTTGCCAAGAAAAAACTTCCCATCCATTAGTGGAACTGACATTTATCGACCCTGTAATATCATTTCCATCTACCTCAATATGATATTTCCCTCCTGAACTGTTGGCTGCAACCTCTACTTGAAATTCATAATTTGTACTTTGCGTTGCATTAATAGTGTATTGTAACCATTCATTGTCTTTCGTCTCTCCTATGTAATACTCATTACCTAAAGTATATATATCCACCGCATCATTTCTAAAGGTCCAATTGATATTCCACCAAGCTTTGTCCCCATAATCACCAAGATCACCTTGTTCAAAGTAGGCGTGTCCTTGCTTTCCTAAATCATAATGTGCCGCAGTAATATTATCATCAGGAATACTTACAGTAGAATAAGCTTTTGTATCCGTCGTTCCGACCATTCGAGTAGTTGCATCAATAACAGAATAATTATAATCACAACGGTCTAATCTAGTATTCACTGCCCATTCCATTAAAGCTGATTTTGCTTCAGCTACACTTGGTTTTGAACCTTCACCATTCCAATAATCTAGTACTTTTTGTAAGCCTTCTGGCTGATCCACATTTAGCAAACCTTGTATCTGGTTGACCTTTTTTAATGGCCAAAATGCATACCCTATATTATTAGCTTCAAGTATTTCAAAGTTCTCAACATACCACTGATTAGAGTTTTCCCCCGTTTCTCCACACCATATTGGTGTATTCGTAGAGTTTCTAAGGTCAATAAATTCCTGTAATGAAGCCTGATCAGTAGCTGCCCAATACTTATGGAAAGCATAAACCATATTATCATCAAAAGCGGGTGTTAATCCTCTAAAATCATTTGCCCACCAATTTCCTTCAATAAAGACAATATGATTATTATCTACTTGACGTAATTCATACACGATCGATTCGTATAAATCTGCTAACAATTGATTTTGATCGCCTAACTCCCAATTTGTTTCATTAATTAGATCATAACCTCCGATCCATTTTTTATCTGCATAACGCTTCGCTATTTCTTTCCATAGATGAACCGTTTTTGACCTATTTTCTCCACTCTCCCATAATGACGGGTATGCAGGATTATAATCTGAAATAGGTTGATCCTCACCCTGCCCACCAGGAGCTGCATGTAAATCTAAAATCAAGTATAATTCATATTTCTCAGCCCAAACTAACAACTGATCAATAAGTTGATAACCTTTATTTATTACTGTATTTTCGAAATCGACGGGTTCATCCTGAATAGACAGTGTAAATAAATTATAGTGAAGAGGAACACGGATACTATTAAAGCCCCATTGTTTAATCTGTTGGATATCACTTTCGGTCACCATATTATCTAACCAAGCATCATGAAATTCTTGCGTATTTTGTTGACCGATAACATCTTCAATTCCTTCCATAATTTCCCATTGAGGCCCGAAAGGAACTTCCATAATATAGCCTTCTTGAACCATCCAACCGTCAAGGTTAACAGCTTTAATCACAAAGTTCTGACCTTGTCCATCAACTATGTTTTGTCCTGCTGTATGTAAAAAATCAGTATTTTCTTCCTCAGTTGGAAATTCCTGTTCAAAGGCAAACCAATTGATATTAAACCCACCGATATTCGCCTTAATACCTATTTCATATTCGCCTGCTTCTAATTGTATCGAATGTGATATAGTTTCCCAACTTTGCCAACCTCCTGTAGAAGGAACTGATATTGTACCTAAAATTGTACTACCAAGGTCTTTATCGATCTGTATTTCATTACCTCCAAAATTGGACGCTACTCTATACGATACTTTATAAGAACCTGTCACCGGGACAGAGATATTATAACTCATCCAATCATTGTCGTCTATATAGCCAACATTCTGACCTCCACCATTATCTTGAGTAGTTTCTGTTGATATACCAAACATTCTACAATAAGACTCACTTTGTATAGTAGAAGGGATTGGTGTAGCATTACAAGAGTAGTTATTCAGTTTCCATGTGTTGTTGTTTTTAAAGTTAATATTCATTTCATTTCCTAAACTCAGATGACAGTTAATCATCGTAAGTAGTATAAAGATTGTTTTCTTCATAGCATTCCTGATATTTAAATTATTCTCTGTTAGAATCATTCTCTCTAGAAAAAAATGATTCAAAAAAGTACTTGCGTAATCGCTCTTTAGTTAGTTTTTCATTTAAATGAGAGCCTCTTCAAATCACCAAAATATATCAAAGAGTTGCTAGGAGAAGTAGCATTTTTATAGATAATAAAACAACACAAATAGCTGATTAAAAGATATTTAAGTAATTTAAATTCGATATAATTGTAGATGGTATACAAATAGATTTTGAATACAACATTATTACTACAACTTTATTTCGTTGTGGTTTATAGGAGCGTTTTTGAGAATCAAGAAGGAAAAAAGTGATTTTCTATTCACTTTTCATCAAAAAAAATTACATTTACACCACAACACATATATAATAACATATCGTACAACAACGATAACTTTTTACATCACATACTTTTACCAATAAACACTACTTTATGAAGACGATAATCATTTTAGGTGCTGGTCGTTCAGCTTCGTCATTAATTCATTATCTCTGTGAACACTCCAAAGACCATCAATGGAAAATAATGGTCGGCGACTATCAACAAACTCTTGCTGCAGAAAAAATCAAAGGTTTTGAAGAAGTAGCGTCTGCTTTCGAGTTCGACATCAATAATGACGAACACAAGGAAAAGTATATTGCTATGGGAGATATTGTTGTCTCTATGCTTCCTGCAAGGTTCCATATTGAGGTGGCAAAAGTGGCCATAAAACATGCTGTACCTATGACGACAGCATCATACATTACACCAGAAATGCAGGCCTTAAATGAAGAAGCCCAAGAAAAAGGTATCATTTTATTAAATGAAATTGGGCTAGACCCAGGCATTGATCATATGTCTGCTATGAAAATGATAGAAGAGGTCAAAGAAAAAGGGCATAGCATCGAAGGATTTGAATCATTTACAGGTGGATTAATTGCTCCCGAATCAGATAATAACCCTTGGAATTATAAGTTTACTTGGAACCCAAGAAATGTAGTTATTGCTGGACAAGGTGGAGCGGTCCGTTTCTTACACAATGGAAAATACAAATACATTCCATATAATAAATTATTCCGAAGAACAGAGCGTATTGAAATTGATGAATACGGAAAGTTTGAAGGATATGCCAATAGAGACTCTCTAAAATATGTCGAAAAATACGGTTTAGAAGGAGTACCTACTGTATATAGAGGCACACTTCGCCGACCTGGTTTCTGCAGAGCATGGAATTGCTTTGTCACCCTAGGAGCAACAGATGATAGTTATGTTATGGAAAATACAGAAAACATGACTTATAGAGAGTTCATCAACTCCTTCCTACGTTACAATCCAAACGATTCTGTAGAGTTGAAATTGATGCAATACCTTAAGTTATCTCAAGACGATATCGAAATGGAAAAACTAGAGTGGTTGGATATCTTTAGTGATAAGAAAGTAGGCTTACCAAGTGCCACTCCTGCTCAGATCCTTCAAAAGATTCTTGAGGAAAAATGGGCATTAGATAAGAATGACAAAGATATGATTGTGATGTACCATAAGCTTTTCTATAAGAAAGGAGCTGAAAATATTTTACGTACATCACACATGGTCGTCAAAGGAAAAGACCAAACGTACACTGCAATGTCAGATACAGTAGGTATTCCATTGGCTATTGCTACGAAATTAATCCTTCAAGGTAAGATTACTAAAACGGGTACGTGTATTCCAGTTCATAAAAACATATATGAACCTGTTTTAGAAGAACTCGAAACGCTAGGGATTACTTTTAAAGAGCAAGAAGTAGTGATGAGTCCACAAGAAATGTCAAGTTTATAAGCATTGCATTAATATTTTGTATTCGCTTCACCTTACAAAGGTGAGATAGGATTCATTCTATAATGAAAGAATAAGTATTTGATATATCGAAAGCCCAACGTAAATTTTTTAGTTGGGCTTTCTTATTTCTGATAACTAATAGATTATTAGAGTTATTTGTCTTTACTTTGTAGCCATCACACATACTAGTCTATAAATAATGAACGAAGCAATTACATACGGTCTATTGGCGTTTACTTCATTTTTTACTCTAATTAACCCGGTAGGTATTATGCCGGTGTTTATGACTATCACAAATCAGTTAGAGGCCAAGGAGAGAAAACGCACAGCATTAAGAGCTACATTCATCGCTTATTGTTTTTTATTGTTCTTTGCTATCTCAGGACAATCACTATTTAAGTTCTTTGGTATTTCTATCGACAGCCTTAGAGTTGTAGGTGGTATGATCTTCTTTTTAGTTGGATTTGATATGCTACAAGCTCGCTTGGGAAGCGTTAAAGTCACAAAAGATGAAATTCATGAATATGCCAATGATGTTGCTATAACTCCTCTAGCTATTCCTATTATTTGTGGTCCTGGATCTATTGCCAATGCAATTATCTTAATGGATTCAGCCAGCGATGATCCTTTTAAAGTAGGAGCACTATTTATTGCAATTACAGCTGTATTACTCACTACATGCTTGAGCTTATTAAGCGCAGGACCAATCATGAAAGTGTTAGGAGATACAGGAAATAAATTGATGTTACGTTTGATGGGTCTTATCGTTATGGTAATGGCAGTAGAATTCTTCTTTGCTGGTTTAGGGCCATTAGTGAAAAGATTTATTATCGTTGAGTAAACAATATACTCTCTAAATAAATAAAAGGTTCATGTGATACTCAATTCACATGAACCTTTTTTTAAACCTGAACTATCAAAATAACTTTTCGTTTATTCTTTGTTATTTTCTAACCATTCCAATCTTCTTTCATCCGCAAGGTGCGTGATTTTAAAGTCATCGAAAGTTGCATTAAAACCATTACCATCAGGGCTTGCTGCCATCATACCTACCATAAGAGGTTTGTGATCTGGAAGATAAGCTAGGTTACTCATTTGGTATTTTTTCCCATCTAAAGAGTAGAAAATTTCTACAGCATCTCTTCGTCTGATGGCTTTAATCCAAATTGATTTTGGTTTACCTTCTAAAGCGATAACACTCCAACTAGAATGGTCATTAGTAACTACTGCACTAAAATTATACACCCCATCAACATATTCAATTCCTGTCTTGATCCAATGTTTTTCATCCACTCGAATCATTAATCCCATTTGATCAAATCGAGTTCTATATTCTCCTGTGATTTTTACAGAAACCTCAAATTCTCCACCGCGTTGTGCATAATAAAATGGACCATCATCTATGGTAAATCCATAATGTGTTTTTCTCCAGTAATCTGACTGTGGGGTAACGAACATTTTTAATGAGGAACCATCTACTTCCCATTTCTCTGGGGCATTAAACCATTGCATATCATTTAGGTTTTGGGAAAGTACTACTTGAGAAAATCCCAATAGCAATACTATCAATAAGTTTTTCATGACAATTGTAAATTAGATTTACTAGTAATTTAAAGAAAGATGTTGGTGTAAAAGAAAATATTTAGAATGATTTGAAAAAAAATAAACAAAAAAAAGTAGAACGTAAACAGATTACGTTCTACTTTTTTATTATTGTATTAAGAAATCAATGATAACCTCATATTACTTTAAGCAAGCTAACTACAAACAAGGCCGCCTAAATTTTGGGTGGTCTTTTTTATTGACCAATGAGGTAGATATTATTTCAAATGTTGTTTTAAAAATGCCAATGCTACTTTGTTAGCTTCTTTTGCATCTTTTTCATTATACCTGTCAGAAGAAGGATTCGCAAATGCATGATCTGCTTTATACATCTTAACTTCAAGGTTCTTTTTTGCCTCTTGCATGTGGTCTTCAAAATTGGCCACTACCTCTGGATTAATCCATTTATCTTTTTCTCCAAAGATTCCTAAGACATCACAATTTAATGATGCAAGGCGATCAACATCTTTTACTGGCATACCATAATACATGACACAAGCTTTAGCTTGTTGTTGTAATTGAAGTGCCGCCTGTAATGACCAACCTCCTCCAAAACACCAACCAATAGTGGCAATAACTGCACCTTTACCTACATAAGCTAAAGCTCCCTGAATAATCGATGCAGCCCTTTTGGGGTCACAGGCTTTCATCAATTTTCCAGCTTCTTCTCTTGTAGTACCTACTTTTCCATCATATAAGTCTAGTGCAATCACATTGACATTTCCCAATTCTTTGGACAGACGATTGGATTCATTTCTAACATAATCATTTAACCCCCACCATTCATGAAATACAAAAATATACTTGTTCGACTTTTTCTTTGACGCTACATAATATCCTTTTCCTTGTTTTCCATCTGCTACATCAAAAGTAATTTCAGCACCATTAAAAGAAACATCTCCTAAATCCCTTGACATGGAATGAGCATTTCTGAAAGATTCTTGAGTTGTAAATGCTGCAAAAGCATGTACAGCTTCTATATCTGCATGGCACAATACGGGTTCTTTAGGTTTTTCTGGTTCATGAAGAGCCAATAGAGCGGCAACAAAACTGAAAGTGACTAAAAGGTAAAAATAGAGTGCGTTTTTCATTGTCTTTAAGTTTGGAAGTGGATAATCAGAGTATAAACTCTTCATTGAATAAATGGTTTTTAATTCCAATGAATATAAGGATAAATCGGTAGTTTCACTGATCTAATAATGCGATAAAACAATATATACTTTATTAAAGCTTTATATTTATCCTAGACTTATTATTCAAAAAATTATGTTAGCGTATACTGATAGTAAAGAAAATCAAACTACTCTAGTACTCATCCATGGCTACTGTGAGACTAAAAATTTATGGAACGATTTTATTAAAATAATCACTCCCTACTTCCGAGTAATCTGTATTGATCTTCCTGGATGTGGAGAAAGTCCTAACATTACACAAGCGACTATAGAGTTATCTGATTTTGCAGATCAAATTCATCAAACACTACAAAGCATTGGTGTTCAAAAATATTGTATGGTGGGGCACTCATTGGGTGGGTATGTCACTTTAGCTTACGCTAAGAAATACACTTCCTATCTCAATGGTATTGGACTTTTCCATTCAACAGCATTTGAAGATGATGAAGCAAAAAAAGAAGTAAGAATAAAAGCTGCAGAATTTGTAAGAGAACATGGTGCTAGAGCTTTTGTTGCTCCAATGATTGCCAATCTATTTGATGAAACAAATAGAGAACAGCATAGAGGCATTATTAATAGAATTATCAAAGAAGCAGAAAAAGAGGATGTCGAAAGTATAGCAAAAACCTCTTTGGCAATGAGAGCAAGAGAAGACAGTAGTGAACTTATTAGTGCTCTCAACATCCCTGTACTATTTATCGTCGGTAAAAAAGATGTTGCTGTTCCTCTTACTAAAAGTATAGAACAATGTCATCTGCCAAAAGATGCCCATGTTTATTTCTTCGAAAATGTTGGCCATATGGGAATGTTTGAAGAAACAACTAAGTGCCAACAGGTAATTTTAAACTTTCTTACCTATTGCAGTAATCGATAACATATGTTAATCAATATAAATAATCACTTAATAACCTTACTATTAAGTGATTATTTATATAATTTTAGTTAACAAAGAAGTACAGATTACACCGCTATCTTTACCTATCCCAATAGAATCTGTATTACTTAAAACCAATAGTGACCCAACTGATATAAAAATTTTCTTTACCTAACATATCTATTTATTAACTATGAAAACTTCTAAATTAATTCTACTCCTTGTAGAATTTCTCTACTGTGTATCATTTAGTGCTTTTGCAGATTCTTCATTTAATGATGATAAGAAAAAGTCTAAAAACAAAGACAATGATCTCATCATTATCGAACCTACAAAACATCCCGCAAATTTTGATTACTTCAATACTCCTCCGGAAGTAAAGAAGGCTCCCTATCTTGTTAATATATCAACAGAAAGGTCTTTGGGTCTATTAAAAGATTACAGAAAGCAAACAAGGCATTTAGTTGTAGATACTGAGTCTGATAATATCCTATTTCCAAAGCTTCAGAAGGATATTCACTTTTTAAGAGTCTACAAAGACTCTCATGACCAACAGCCATGCATGATCATTTGGGAAATCAGAGATTATGATGAAAAAGGAGAAATCATCTGGAGAAAGTATACTTATAAAAAGTATAAAACACTTGGATGGAGGCCAGTAAAAAATGATACTATCAAAAAAATCATCTTCTAATCAATAAACAATGATCGCGAATTTTGAACTGCTTATCCATATATTTTGGATAAGTAGTTTATTTTTTGTTATTTTTGACCAATAAGTCAATTAAGGAACTTTTGATAACTTTATGTGACAAAATGCATACTTAGGTGCTGTGATTAATCTGGATATTTGTATTGTTCATTTATTTAAAACATAAAAAACTTAATCATGAATAAAATCCAGAACATCGATCAATACAATGAGTTGATCAGCCAAGGTCAACCTCTATTACTAGATTTCTACGCAGATTGGTGTGGACCTTGTCAGGCATTATTGCCAACAGTTGAGAAACTTTCTGATGAATACCAAGGTAAAGTGGGTATCCACAAGGTAAACATCGAAGAAGTACCAGAACTTGCTACACTACATAAAGTAAGAAGTATCCCTAATTTAGTATTTATCAAAGATCAAGAAGTGGTAAATACACATGTTGGCTTAACAGGAGAAAAAGAATTAAGAAATCAGCTAGACGTTTTAGTCAGCTAATATCCCATTATCATATAGAGTGAGTAAACATTTTTACTCACTCACTTCTTTCTTCTGTGATAGGAATACCCTTACTATAAATAAGTGTTTTTTGATAAACGATAAGCTATGAAGTTTTTAAAAACAACCGGTGAATACCTAGAAATCCAGAATTTTGATATCACATCAGACCAAACTAACTTATTCGAAAACTCAGAAGAGAAGCTTACACTAATTTGGTTTACTGAAAACGATAACTACTTAACTATTGATGGCCGTAGATATACGTTCATGGCCAATGAAATTGTTTTCCTTACAGAGTTTCATCAAATAGAAAATATTCGATTAAACAAAGGAAAAATCTTACGGTTCAACAGACCATTTTACTGTATTTTACACCACGAAACTGATGTAGGATGTAAGGGTATCTTATTTTTTGGGGCATCAAGTCTTCCAAAAATAAACCTCACCAATACTGATGGTGAAACACTTAAGTCTCTTTGGCAAGTATTCGAACACGAGATGAAATCTTCTGATGAACATCAACTAGAGATGTTACAGATGCTTCTAAAACGCCTTCTAATACTCTGCACAAGAATCATGAAGAGACAAACAGATTTATCCACTATAGAAGAAGATAAGATGACCATTGTAAAAGAATTTAATTTCTTAGTAGAACAACACTTTAGAGAAAAGAAATCAGTAGCAGAATATGCTGAATTGCTTCATAAATCTCCCAAGACACTTTCTAATGTATTCAAGTTATTAGGGCAAAAAAAACCACTACAATTTATACAAGAGAGAGTATTACTGGAAGCCAGAAGACAGATTATATATACAGAGAAGTCTATTTCAGAAATCGCTTATGAATTGGGGTATGAAGACCTACAAGCATTCAGTAGATTCTTTAAGAAAACAGAAGGGAGTAGTCCTAGTGAGTATAGGGCACTACATACAAAAAAAGTCAGTTGATAGTATCAACTGACTTTTTTTATTTCCTTTGGAAGGATCTATATTATTTTACAGACATCATTGCTGCAAATTTCTTAGCATCATTAGCTTCTTGAGATTTAGCATACTCATTAGCTACTTTGTTGTAAGTTTCTAAAGCGTTTGCTTGGTCACCGTTTGCTTCATAAGCATACGCTAACTTCATCAAGTAAGCAGGAGTAAATTCTTTATTTGGCTTGTAAGCTACAGCATCTTTGTAAGAAGAGATAGCACTACCAAATTGCTCTTGTTGTACATAAGCATCACCAATTAAAGCATATGCTCTACCTTGTACCAACTCATCATCAGAAGAGAATTTTTCTAAATGTGAGATTGCTTTACCAAACTCGCCCATTCTCATATAAGAAACACCAGCATAGTAGTTAGCAAGATTAGCAGCTTTAGTTCCGCTATACTCATCTGCGATTTGTAAGAAACCACCAGTTAAGTTACCGTCACCGTTAAGTGCCTTACCTAAAGAGTCTTTCTCAAAATAGAAAACTGCAGGAGATAAATCTGCTTGAGCTTTCTTGTTTTGGTTTTCAATGTTTAAACCATATAAGAAGTAACCAGCGATTACAGCTACAACAGCTCCAATAGCACCAAGTACTAAGTTTTTATTTTTATCTAGGAAACCTTGAGTTTCAATAATGTGTTCTTGTAATACCTCTGCACTCTCAAATACCTCAAACTCCTTGTGTTCATCTTGAGTATTACCTTTCTCTACGTTTTTGTTTTTCTCTTTCATGATCGCCATGTATATATACTATAGGTTTCGTCGCCTAAATGTCTTGAATCAATATTTCAGTCGGCAAATTTAAAAAATTTCGGGCAAACATAATATTTTTAAGTTACGTTTGCACTCAAAAATGATCAATATTACACTTATTTCATAAAAAAAGGCTACCCTTTTTTAAGAGTAGCCTAATTTTTTTATGTTTTCTTCAGTTTATGAATCTAAGAAAGGGTAATTTTCTTCAACATAAACGTCAGTGTAAGCTTCTGATTTTTCAGGATATGGAGATTCTTCAGCAAATTTTACAGCTTCTAATACTCGCGCTTTCAACTTCTTATCGAATTCTTTCAATTCTTCTTCAGTTGCCCACTTATTCTTCAAGATCGTTTGTTTTACTTTCTCGATAGGGTCTTGAGCCTTGTACTCTGCTACTTCCTCTTTAGTACGGTATTTAGCAGGGTCAGACATTGAGTGACCTTTATAACGATAAGTTCTAAACTCTAAGAAGTAAGGACCTTTACCTGCACGGATATGAGCAGCAGCCTCTTCCATTGCGATGTGTACTTCTTCTACCGTCATACCGTCTACTGGACGAGATGGGATATCATAAGCAGCACCTAATTCATATAAGTGAGTTACATTTGATGTACGCTCTACTGAAGTACCCATTGCATAACCATTGTTCTCTACAATAAAGATAACTGGTAATTTCCAAGCCATCGCCATGTTGAAGGCTTCGTGCATTGCACCCTGACGGATTGCACCATCACCAAACATAGTTACACAAAGGTTTTTAGTTCCTTTATATTTCTCAGCAAAGCCAAGTCCTGCACCCATTGGGATTTGAGCACCTACGATACCGTGACCACCTGCGAAGTTCACAGATTTATCGAAAATGTGCATTGAACCACCTTTACCTTTAGTTGTACCTGTAGATCTACCATACATTTCAGCCATCACCGCACCTGGATCCGTACCCAACATAATTGGATGCGCGTGGTCACGATATGCTGTAATATAGATATCATCTTTTGTTAACGCTGAAACTTGACCAGCTGCACAAGCTTCTTGTCCGATATATAAGTGACAGAAACCTCTGATTTTTTGCTGACCGTATAGTTGAGCCGTTTTCTCTTCAAAACGTCTAACTAATAACATGTTCTCATACCATTCCCAATATTGTTCTTTGGAGAATGCACGTTCTTCTTTCAGTACTTTTTCTTCTTGAGACATCTCTTGCGGTTGTTGAGTGTTAGCATCAAGCATAAAGATGTAGATGCTAAAAGATATTTTATAATTTTTCGTTTTCGCCCCAAATCTGCTAATAAATCGATAAAAAAACAATCTTATTCGAAGGCAATTACAATGTGAAAGTGATTTTTGTCAAGTTTAACTCTCTTCTTTGCTAATAATTGTTGTCAATATCCATTGACCATAGTTCTTTTTCACAAGTACACCCCGTTCCCATGTGATAAAGTGACACTCGATCAAAGGTGATTTTTTCTCCTATTTTCTGAAATTTATTTTCCAATTTTCCCTGCCCAATTGTAATATGAGGCTGATAGTTTTCATATGCATAATCCACAAAAAATTGATTAAGATAGCTTACCCCAGAAAAGGGCATATCTTTATGTATCACACAAAAGTCATCGTTTTGATGTTCTTCTCTTTCAGAGAAATGATAGTTTTTCATTAATGCACAAACACTATGATGCAAACCAGTTAAACTTTTGTTTAGTTCTAAATTCCAACCTATAGTATTTTTATTATGCTGATATAATGATTTTATTCTTAGAGAAGAGAGTTCTGACAAATCCAAAATCCCTAAATAATCTTCTAACTTACTAATTAATTGATCAATACGATTAGCTTCTACCCTACACATACTGATTGAAATATGCGGAACCGTATGTGTACGTTCTAATTTTAGAGTGGTATCTAAGAGTTGTTGATTAATACTCACTAACTCTTCAATATGCTTTTTTGAAGGAGTTAAAACTAAATCAAGAGCTATATATTTTTTCATACTGTCAACCATCAATAAAAATTTTTCCTAATTCTAATTATTGATGCAACCTACACATTTAATTGTTGTCTTTAGAACAATACTAGTGCAAATTATCAGTAGTAACTCTCTTCAAAAACAATCAATAACTACTGAAACAAAAACTATAAGATCATGATCAAATTAAGTAAACTTCTATTACCTCTTTTAGGAACTCTATTCCTATCCGTATCAGTCTATGGGCAAGATGAAAGAAAAACTGATTTCTACCTTTCTGGTGGTTTGGAAATCATTTTTTCAGGAATGACGGCAGTCAATATCAACAATCAAGAAATACAGAATGATGTGATTCGTTTTGCTCCCTTTTTTAATGGGCAGACTTATGTGAATATGGATCTTGGAAATCATTTTGGCCTTTTCGCAGGTTTATCAATCCGAAACCTAGGTTTTATTTTTGATGTTCCTGACGAGTATAAAGAGGATGGAATAACAGGTTCAATGCGTAAAAAAATGAGAACTTATAACGTAGGTGTTCCTGTTGGTTTTAAACTCGGTAACCTCAATGGATTCTTTCTTTATGGAGGTTATGAAATTGAACAGCCAATACATTATAAAGAAAAAACATTTGTAGGAGGGAATAAAACGGATAAGTTCTCTTTATGGTTTACTGATCGAGTAAATGTGCAACAGAGTGTAATGCTAGGTATTCAATTTGCCGAAGGCACTAACCTCAAATTCAAATATTACTTAGACCCATTCTTTAATGATTCTTGGGGAAGCAATCAAGCTAATATTCAAGGAACAACATTAAGTTATAATCAAATTAGTGGTAATGTCTTCTACTTTTCTCTGAACTGCGATATCTTCGATACGAAAAGAAAAATTAATAGAATAAAAAAGGCTAAAGTAACCTTCGATTAATAAATATATTTATGAACAAAAAACGTCTGTATTTTAGTCAATACAGACGTTTTTTTATATCTAGAGTGATCGCAAAAGAACTCATTTACTGCTTTTTCAAAAAATAATTGAGGCTCAGTGTAACATTTCCCAATAACTTGTATCTAAAGAGATGAAAACAAAAAATTTAAGCTCTCAATGTATAACCAATGAAATTTGAAGAAATATATCAGAACTATTGGCAAAAAGTCTTTCGACTAGCAATGGGATATGTCAATGATCATGACCTTGCTAAAGATCTGACACAAGATGTTTTCATTATTGTGTACCAAAAGCTCTCTACTTTCAATAAACAATCAAGTATTGGAACTTGGATATTCAGAATTGCCTCAAATACTTGTTTACGTTCAGTAGAAAAAAGACAAAAGCACCAAACAACTGAATTACCTCAAGATTTGTCTGCTCCAGAAAATCAATTTGAAGACAATGATCAGATAAAGTTTCTCTACCAATGTATCTCAACATTATCTGAAATTGATAGACTGATTATCTCTTTAGAACTCGAGGAGGTTCCACAAAATGAAATTGCTGAAATCGTAGGATTATCGAATGGAAATGTTCGAACTAAAATCCATAGAATAAAAGAAAAATTAAATAAAAAAATGTCGCGTTATGAGTACTCTAGATCTTAAGAATTTATGGCAACAACAATCTTCTTCACAACCTAATGTTGAAGAAGTATTACAAAAAGCGAAATCATATAAGAAAAAGTCTCAGCAGTCGATGATCATCTCACATATCACCGCTTTTGGTACCATCGCTTATTTATTATTTATCGCTTTTTATTATGACCCTGAAGTCATTCTTCCAAAAATAGGTATCGGTTTATCGATCTTAGCGGTAGTGATCTACATCTATTCTATTAATGCACTATACCAACTCGTTAATAATATAGGTTTTGATACTGCATCAATAGATTATATCAAAAAACTGAAGGAGATAAAAGAAAAACAAAGGAAGATTCAGACAACAACAACTTCTCTTTATTTCATTCTATTCTCTTTAGGTTTAGGATTTTATATGGCAGAATACCTAGTCGCACTAAGTCCTAATTATTCTATACCGATTGCTATAACTACTATCATTTGGGTTGGTATCAATTGGTTTATTTTTAGACCTAGATTAATTAAGAAACAGACCAAAAAGATAGATGAATTAATCAAATACTTTGGAGACTTAGAAAAGAATGTCGACTAACAAAAAAGAGGTTGTATCAAGTAATATTGGTACAACCTCTTTCGCTATATTATTTTAAGCTACTTTCTGTCAAACTCACTTAATTCAAATACTTTCTCAAGAATTTGACGATCATGAATAGTAAAGTCTGCCTTACGTCTTGCAAATACACGTTCTGCAATTTCTATCATTTTATCAAGGTTGGCTACATCATTAGAATCAATAGCACCCCATGCAAAAGATGGAATATGTTTCGGAGGGAAACCTCCTCCAAAAATATGTGCTGAAACTCCTACTACTGTACCTGTATTAAACATAGTATTAATACCTGCTTTACAATAGTCTGCCATCATCATACCACAGAATTGCTGTCCTGTACTCACATATTTACGATCACTATAACTCCAGATTCTTACCGGACCATAGTTATTTTTAAGGTTAGAGTTATTGGTATCCGCTCCTAAGTTACACCATTCACCAACTACAGAATTGCCTAGGTAACCATCATGAGCCTTATTAGAATAACCAAAAACAACAGAGTTATTAATTTCTCCACCAATTTTACAATGCGGTCCAAATGAACAATCTTCTCGAATTTTTGCACCCATGTTAATACGAGTTCCTTCTCCGATTGCACAAGTACCCTGAATAATCACTCCTTCTTCAATAACAGCATTTTTACCTATATAAATAGGCCCTTTTTGTGCGTTTAGAATAGATGCTCTCACTTCTACTCCTTCTTCAACAAAAATATTTGCTCTACCATATACAACTGTATGTGGATCTTCGATATGATGACTGACTCTACCTCTAGTCACCACCTCAAAATCCAACATAATCTGCTCCCTATTGTGAGTAAAAATCTCCCAAGGGTGTTTTATAAGTACTACTTCATCAGCAGGTACTTCGATTTTTTCGAAATCACCTGGTTCATCAGTCATTTTATTAAACTGATGAGAAGTATGTAAGACCAATAAATCGTCTCCACAAACTAATCCCTGCCCTTCCTTTAAATTTTCAATACGTTGAATTAAAGGCTTATTAGGACATAAAGAACCATTGATATAATATTGGTCTGATGTATCGTGATTTAACGTAAATTTCCCTTGTAGGTACTCTTCTGTTAGAAATGAAATCTTTGAATTATCAAAAGCTTGCTCCCACTTTTCATGGATTTTAAAAATGCCTACGCGTATATCAGCTATGGGTCTAATAAAAGTAAAAGGGAGCAATTGTACCCTTGCTAAAGGGTTATCGAATAATATGATATTCATGTATTTAGGTATTAATGCTGCACATGCAACATGCTTATAACGAACAAATTAAAAAATCTTTGGTCGGATATAATTACGACAGTATATCGATTTTGTTACAAAATTGCGTTTTAAACTTTTCTATAACAAAAAAAAGCCATGATTTCGAAATGAAACCATGGCTCTTTGTAAAGAAATAGATGACTATTTCTTCTTTCCGTATTTTTTGTTGAATCTATCAACACGACCAGCAGCAGAGATAGCAGCTTTCTTACCAGTGTAGAACGGGTGAGAAGCAGAAGAAATCTCGACTTTGAATAAAGGATAAGTTTCACCTTCGAATTCGATAGTCTCAGATGTAGCTACTGTTGATCCAATAAGGAACTTTTCGTTTGAAGTCAAATCGTGGAAAACCACTGGTCTGAACTCCGGATGAATGTCTTTTTTCATCTTTAAAATATTTTTTACTTTTTCTGTAATCCCAAATCGAAATGCAAAAGTAGTATTTTTAAATCACTGATACAAAATAAATTGCAACTTATTCTATAACAACTATAAATATCTAACAAAATCTACTTAAATCGGTTAAAACCAAGTAGCTACACTAATTGTCTTTGTAAAAGACTCAATGTCTCCTTGTTGATTTTCAGACTGTAACATTAATATAAACTGACCATAAAATCGTTGTCCATCATCTCTACTTCCATCCCATTTTAATTGATCACCATACGACAACTCATAATTATTTACGATTGATTTTACCAGTTTTCCAGACATATCAAACAGTTCTAATCGAAGAATATATACGGCATCTTGAGTCGTATTTTGTACCTCAAGAAAATCATCAATACCATCTCCATTAGGTGTAATCAATGTTTTATTAATAACTAAACCTCCAAAATCATTAAAACTATCATTTCCATTACCTTCTCGAGAGTTTCTTTCAGTAGGTGTTGCAAATCCACTACTTTCTGTAGCAGACACCCAATATTTGGAACTGTCATGTTTCTTATCAAAACTTGATCGCTCTAGGGATACATCTTCAACATTTTCTAGATAATGTTGGTGCATTCTTTCATGATAACTAAAGGCATCAATTAAGGAATCCGTTTCATTTAATATAGCTACCCCACCTTCATCATTCGGAAAAGAAGGAAGTTTTAACTCAAAAAGTAATTCTTTATCAACAGATGGATAAAAATTCAAAAAGTTATCAACATCTTCTGTGAACACGAAATAAGAAAAAGGTGGTATTACTAAATGATCTGTGGATATCCTTTTAAAATCATGAACTTCTCCATCTCTAAGGTTAGCAAGTTTGTATTCTTTCAAATCAATATATTGAGCAGAAGTATTATGTATTTCTACAAAATCATTCTTTAGTGGAGAAGGATTAAAGAGTATCTCTGATAAATAAAGATCATTTTCGGGGTGTTCATTTAGTCTATGAATAGTTGAAGAGATTATTTCTGTATTAGTAAAGCAATCTTTTATTCCCTCTAATACTACCTCATTTTCATCAGTTAAAAATAAACACTGAAACCCTAAACTTTTTTGATCTAAAATATGGATGTCATTATTATTTATTGATCTCCCATTCACTTCAACAGAATAATTTAATGAAATATCCCAATCTATATTTTCTGTAAACTGAACAATTACTGAATCTCTAAATGAAAAAGCTTGAGCAATGGTTGGTGCATTAATATCAATGAGTGATTGAGAAATTGAATTTTGTTCACCTGCTGTCCCACCTCTGTCGTCAATGGAAGCTGACCAGTTATCTTCACTTTTACACAAGCTATTAATATCAATTAATTCTAAAGACCAGCCACCTTCATTTTTTCTTGTACTTTGATAAAAGGATTTATGATATTTCACTCGGTCAATAATTTCACCTTTTTGATTTACAATAGAAATATCTCCCTCTTCATTTGGTAATGACCTCCATCCTTCTACCCCAATTGCACTAATTCCTAGATCTTCAAATTCTTGTAAGTTATCAACAGGACATAATACTTGATATTCACTTGGAATAATCCAATTATCAGGTAGGTGTATTGTATCACCATTCACTAACATTCTGCACCGATCCAATGAAAGATAATACTTACTTTGGTTATGCACCTCCACGTATTCAGAATCAGGCATTTGACGTTTTGGTGAATGATCAATCATTAACTCAGTTATCAACAGTTGTTGACTAGTGATTAATTTTGGTATTACAAAGCCCTTACGATATGAATTTTGAAGGTTGTTAAAACAATCAACAAAGTTATCAACAGTTAAATATATCAACATTCCGGATGGTAACTCTTTTTCGAATATCAGTTTCAACCGGTAGTTATCAACAAAATATGACTTATTCACAGAGTTATCAACATTGCTAAGCGAATAATCCATTGTATTTTTCAAAGATTCTAACAATAAAGCTTCAGAAAAATAAACATCCATCTCATAACTGTTGATAACTTTTACTTTTTCGATTATCGGATCCTCAAAATCTTGTAATGTTCCAAAAATAGAATTTTGTTCACATAGAGAATGTCCAGCAGAATTATCACTATAATTCCAATTCACTAAAGGATCACAATTAAATAATGGATCAATTCGTTCTAGAGTTACGCCACCATCATTTGATGAAGGAAACAATTGATCTGAAAAAGTAAAATCATCAATAACAATATGACTATAATCGATCAACTGACATTCAAAATTCGAGTTAGTTAAAGTAGGTAGTCCGTCAATTTCAATTATTCTTCTTTTATTATTAAAAGTAAATTTTCTTAAATCATCAACATCGATAAGTACGGCAAATTCAGATGGAGGTAAATAATAATTAGGCAATGGGATAGTGTCCTCATTTACTTTCAATCTTAAACCAACTAGATTCAGAGTATCCTTAGAAGAATTAAATATCTCAATAAATTCAGCCTCAGGTCCTCCTATTGAAGGAAAAGGATCAATCATAAATTCATTAAATACAATATCATGTTCCGTAATTGCTTTTGGGAATTGTATTGCTATTGCAACAGCCTCACTTAAGTTATGATTGAAGTCGGATATTCCCTCTGCTATCTCCAACAGCGATGTCTCATTATAATTAAGTGGGTTACTAAAATGTATCACTATTTTTTGATCTACAACTTCTACTTTATCGACAATATTTCCCTTTAATAAAAAACGACTTTTGATCTCATTTCTAGATTCTTCTATAGATTCAGAATAATATAACGTCAGACTATTCATGGAAGAAACCTCAGCTGATAATAATGTCGGAGGAGTTTGATCCAATGTAAATCGAATCGTTCCATTGGAAAGAAAATCTCCCTCACAAGTCTTTAATCCTTTTATGTCTAAAGTGTATTCATCATTTTCAATTAAGTTTTCTTCGAACTGAATTAGTATAGAATTCTCATCAACTACCCAATGTCTAATAGATCTATTTTCAAATTCAATATTAGAATCCTTGTCTAGTATTTTATTAAAGTACACATACAACTTATCGGGATTAATCACTTTACTATCCTCAACAATTAGATCAAAATTCGTATAAGAATATTCAAAAGACTCAGAGGCAATGTCTATTTTTTGATAATGGTTTACATTCTTATTTTCATCTTCCAATCCGAATACTTCTACATACTGATTACAGCCTAAAGGATTCAGAATACTTAATCGTGTTTTCGAACATTCAATTTGTGTATTTTCTATTAACCTTCCACAAACCTTAATACTATCCATTTTGATTATTTTCTCAGAGAAACTGAGATGTAAAGTATCATTATGAGTCCATACTTTTTTTAATGAGGGTAAGGTGAGATCAAAAAG
Source organism: Flammeovirga agarivorans (assembly GCF_012641475.1). Classification (NCBI taxonomy): domain Bacteria; kingdom Pseudomonadati; phylum Bacteroidota; class Cytophagia; order Cytophagales; family Flammeovirgaceae; genus Flammeovirga; species Flammeovirga agarivorans. Next base: position 106,490 of record NZ_JABAIL010000014.1, read on the forward strand.
CATTTTGAGACTTCTTTTCTTCATCAGATTCCCTGCCTTATCTTTAATATTTTGAACTACTAAAGTGTATTCATACAAATCTTTAAAATAGCTAGTAGGATAAATGAGATGAATAGTTTTAAGATCAATCATTACCACTTCTAATGGTTGTTCTTCTTGAATACTGTAATTAAATCGGTGCAATAGTGAGTACTCTTCTATTTCTTCAGAGAAAATCACTTCTAGACTTGAGTCAGATAAAAAACCAAATGAAGTAACCTTGGGTAATTGAGTATCATATTCAAAATACATTTCTAGTGAATCAACAGAATTTCCTAAAGTATCTACATTATTATACAGTGTAAGATGCAATTCTTCATTTTCTGGAAATACATCATTTATGTATATGGTATCCGAAATGATAAAGTCTTGTGTAGAAGAAAAATTTTCAAATAAAGACTGTTCCTCATCTTTTATTGATACTAATTCATACTTTGAAGGCTCTGATAAAGTAAAAGATACAGAAAACGGACTTTCTATTTTTACACTTTCTAAGTGAGGAGGAACTTCATCTTTGTGTGTATAGGTCATTCTATCATAAAGAAGGTAATTTCCTTCAGTATCACAGAGGTTTTCCACTTCAATCAGATACTTCTCATTATAAGTTAGACCAGAAGGCAACTGAACGGTAATTATATGTTCAGCATGATGATTAACTTCTAATTCTTCGCTATTAAAGAAGATAGAGGTTGGCTCTATACAATCTCGGACAACATCTTCATCAAAAAGTATATCCAGTTCATTTTGGCTCTTAGCTTGAAGTATTAAAATCGTTGGAGGAAAAGTGTCTTTTACTTTTTCATGCCGAACAAGCGATGATTTCTTGTACGAGAAATGTTTGCCTCTAGCAGAAGATGTAAATAAAGAACTAAAACCAGTTCGATGAGGGCCTTCAGTTACAGAAAGCGAAAACTGAAGAACATCTGTCCCATTAATTTTTAAGAACCATTCATTACCATAAGACACTAATCTTACATCATTCCATAACTCACCATATTTCCATGGAAAATTTGTTGAAACAATACGTTCACCAAAATGTTCTACCCTTAAGTTACTACCAAGGTGGATACATAGTTCATCTTCAATGATCCACCAATTGGTCAAATTTGTTTTCTGAAGTGATGAAGAGACTACAAAATTCTGTTGAACCTGAAGATTCCACACTAGTGTGTCTGGAGAATTATAAAGCCACTCTTCTTTATGAAAGAGTTGAACATCTCTTTGTCCAGTTCCGCCGTCAGTTTTAAGGCTTGCAATAGAATCTCCGATAAATTGATAACCTCCTGTGGGAGTTTTTCCACTAGATTTTAGTTTTTGTTCTAATTGATCTGTAAAAAAAACTGAAAAATAATTAGTGGCTTGAGAGTAGGCCGTAAACGGCAGAAGCAACATTAAAAAGAGATAACTCTTTAATAATGTTTTCATTAAGTTTAGCATTTGAAGAGAAATTTATGAATCGTTAAAATAAAAAAGTCTCAATAGTGACTTCTCTCACTATTGATTAAAACTTTTGTCATAAGCAATTTGAAAAACTCAAATTACTTTTGCAATGGATAATTCTGATAAAAGCGCACAGTCGGGAGTGATTTTCGCTCTTGGCTGTGTTTTTTTTGTCTAAAAAGTAACAAATGTCATTTTTTTTTGGAAAATTGTTAATACATGTATTACTTTTAAACGCTTTTATCAGAATTATCCACTTACAATAAAAAAGATGAAATTGGTACAACCCACCTGTGCACTTAAAGCTAAGGGAAGCCAATCTTTGTTTTCTTGTCTTACACCTGATCAACTAGAAAAAGTTCAGCAACATACTTGTCAGTTCTACAAAAAAGGGCAACCTATTTTCCAAGAAGAGTCAGTACCAACTGGAGTTTTTTGTATCAGTGATGGACTAGTCAAAGTAACTAAGTTAGGAAGCAACGGTAAAGAACAAATTTTACGCATTGCTAAACCTGGCGATTTTGTTGGCTACAAATCCTTAATTAAGGGCAATCGATATCGTGCATCTGCGATAGCGATAGAAGATTCATCAATTTGTCTTATTCCTAAAGCGATTTTTATGGAGTTACTCCATGAGAATGTTGCTTTCTACCAGCAAATCGTTCATTTACTGTGTGATGAGATAGACAATGCTGAATCAAAACTTACTGATATCGCTTACAAACCTGTAAGAGGTAGAATTGCAGAAGCTTTGCTTCTATTAGACAAAGCTTTTGAGGACAAAGAACAAATAACCCTAACTAGAGAGGATCTTGCAGGCCTTGTAGGTACTGTGAAAGAAACCGCAATCAGAATTATTTCAGAGTTCAAACATGAGAAACTGATTGAAATCAACAAAAGAAGTATCAAAATAATTAATCCTGATGGCTTAGTAAAAATCAGTCATCTCTACGATTAATTAAGTCCTTCTTTTCAAGAAATAGGTATAAATAGCCATTAACCTCACACGTTATGGCTATTTTTTTTATTCAATTTTTTGCTCTATTTCTTATATAATTCACAATTTTTCGTCGGAAAAACATCTTTTTTCTCAAATTCCATTATTGAATATTTGAAATTTAGTACTTTTGCGATGTCTATAAAGGTACAACCCCCTATTTTTTAGGAATTTCAACTAAAAAACAAACCCTATTGCAACCATGAAGAAGGATGATATCATCTTCGATCTAATAGATCGCGAAAAAGAAAGACAAATTTCAGGCATCGAGCTTATTGCCTCAGAAAACTTTGCTTCAGAGCAAGTGAGAGCAGCTATGGGCAGTGTATTAACAAACAAATACGCTGAAGGCTTGCCTGGCAAACGTTATTACGGTGGTTGTGAAGTAGTTGATGAGGTAGAAAACCTTGCTATCGACCGTCTAAAAGAACTATTTGGTGCGGCTTGGGCCAATGTTCAACCTCACTCTGGTGCACAAGCAAATGCAGCTGTTATGCTTGCTGTATTAAAGCCAGGTGATAAAATTTTAGGTTTTGACTTATCTCATGGTGGTCACCTAACACACGGTTCTCCTGTAAACTTCTCAGGAAAACTTTACAAGCCAACGTTCTATGGTGTAGAAAAAGAAACAGGATTAATCGACTTCGATAAAGTTGTTGAAACTGCTCGTAAAGAAAAGCCTCAATTAATTATTGCTGGTGCTTCTGCTTACTCTCGTGAGTGGGATTATAAAAAATTACGTGCCGTGGCAGACGAAATTGGAGCATTATTACTTGCTGATATTTCACACCCATCAGGTTTAATCGCTAAAGGTAAACTTGATGATCCTATCAAACACTGTCATATCGTAACTACTACAACTCACAAGACACTTCGTGGTCCAAGAGGTGGTGTTATCATGATGGGTGAGGATTTCGAAAACCCTTGGGGATTAAAAACTCCAAAAGGTAAAACACGTATGATGTCTTCTTTATTAGACTCTGGTGTATTCCCTGGTACTCAAGGTGGTCCTCTTGAGCATGTTATCGCAGCTAAAGCAATTGCTTTTGGTGAAGCTTTAACTCCTGAGTATGATGCATATGTAACTCAAGTTCAAAAGAACGCACAAGAAATGGCTAAGCACTTCCTAGCAAAAGGATATGAAATCATTTCTGGTGGTACTGATAACCATATGATGTTGATCGACTTACGTTCGAAAAACTTAACTGGTAAGATTGCTGAGAACACTTTAATCAAAGCGGATATCACAATCAATAAAAACATGGTTCCATTTGATGACAAATCACCATTTGTTACTTCTGGTATGCGTGTTGGTACTGCTGCCGTTACTACTCGTGGCTTAAAAGAAGCTGATATGGGTAAAATCGTTGACTTCATCGATCGTGTATTGATGAATCATGAAAATGATGCTGAAATTGAGAAAGTGAAAACTGAGATCAATGAGTGGATGCGTCAATTCCCATTATTTCAGTGGTAATTAAACATATTATAAGTATTTGATTTTCAAATGCTGACTAAAAGCTAAGTTCTTCATTGGACTTAGCTTTTTTTATATCAAATCACTAGCATTCAACTCATTGAATAAGTTTTTCATCGTTTTTAACATAATAAATGTAACGCTAGCAAACAATTTACCGACGAATAATAGATTTTAACGTATTTTATAATATATCAAATTATACTACTCAATGAAAAATCTATCAATCATCATCTTATCAATCTTCACTATCACTTTCTTTAGCTGTGGAAATAATGACAACAATGAAACTCCCAATAATGGGCCTTCAATCTCAATAGATAATCAAAGTGATATACTAGAGGTTTATCCATTACAACCCATACAGCTAGATGTTTTAGCAAAAACAAATAACGGTCGTCCGATTAGCGACATCCAAACAAATGCTGATGGCAATTGTATTCAACAACAAGACACAACTCTAAATGCAAATGAAGGCTATCTAAATTATAATCAGCCTGCTCCTTATTCTAAAGGAGATTATACAATAACATTTACTGCTTATACAGATGATGGGAAAACTTCAAATATTAGTCAAAAAATAAAAGTAATAGAGGCTCCATTTATTATTGATATTGACGATAGTAATGTCCCTACTTCAGCTGCTGAAAATTCGACTTTTACACTAACAGGTACTATAAAATCAGTTTTACCTTTCAATGGAACAAGTACCTCTATTAATGTTTCTGGTCAAACAGGTATTCAATTTAGTACAAGTGTTCTTGAAGGAGCTTTTGATGCAGTAGTAGATAATAACACATCAGCTTTACCACATTCAAATAGAATTGGTTTCGAAGTTACGGATCATTCATTGGAACAAGATAGCAACGGTTATTACACTTACAACTTCAGTACAACTTATACTGTTAGTACACCAGGAGATAATTCTGAGCTACCTCAAGACAAGTTTACAATCAATATTATCTATAATTTCTTTGACTCTACAATAGGTTGTACAAGTGATAGTGAACCTATGTTTGGAACATGGTCAAAAACAGTCAATATACAATAGATTAACAGAGAGTTTACCAAATATTTATTTATAAGGTGTTCATATACAGATAGGAACACCTTATTTTTATGATGTAATTATGAATTATTTAGACATTTATAAGTGCTAAATTGTTGGTAATCAAAAAATAAAGTAATACCTTTGCCCGTCGCAAACGTTTACCCGTTTTGCGTGTTCAGGTCGAAGTATTTGCAACTATCTGTATCTCAGTAGTGTAAATGCTTCAAGTTTTAATTTTTATTAAACGAAGAATCACAGTGGATACACTCAGTTACAAAACTGTTTCAGTGAACAAAGCTACAGCTCAAAAAGAGTGGGTTTTAATCGATGCTGAAGGTAAGACATTGGGTCGTTTAGCAACTGAAATTGCTATGTACATACGTGGCAAGAAGAAGCCAAGCTTTACACCAAATGTTGACTGTGGTGATAACGTTGTAGTTATCAACGCAGAGAAAGTTAAGCTTTCTGGTAAGAAAGAGGATGAGAAGGTTTACCTTCGTTACTCTGGATACCCAGGTGGTTTAAAATCGAGAACTGCTTCAGAAATGAGAGCAAAGTTCCCTACAAGATTAGTAGAGAACGCAGTAAAAGGCATGTTGCCAAAAGGGCGTTTAGGTCGTGACTTATACCGTAACTTGTATGTTTATGCAGGTACAGAGCACAAGCACGAAGCTCAACAACCAAAGAAAATTGAACTTTAATAAGATTAAGTGATGGAAGTAATTAACACTTCAGGCAGAAGAAAGACTTCTGTAGCAAGAATTTACCTGAGTCAAGGTGAAGGAAAAATTACTGTCAACAAACGTGAGTTTGGTGATTATTTCCCATCTGAGGTTTTGCAAATCAAAGTGCAACAACCATTAGAATTGACTAATGAGTCTGGCAAGTACGATATCAACGTAAATGTGCAAGGTGGTGGTATTAACGGACAAGCTGAAGCTGTACGTTTAGCAATCTCTAAAGCTCTTTGCGAAATCAACGCAGAACACAGATTGACATTGAAACCAGAAGGTTTCTTAACTCGTGATCCTCGTATGGTGGAAAGAAAGAAGCCAGGTCGCAGAAAAGCGAGAAGAAGATTCCAATTCTCGAAACGTTAATCAAGTATTTTGCAGTTTTGCCGGTATACGATGGTCTTGTTTCAAGACTATCTGCCGCGCTGCTTAGAATACGTTTTGCAAAAAAAATCTACTTGTTAGAAGAATGAAAAATTTAGAATACAAAGAACTGCTTGATGCAGGCGTTCACTTTGGTCACTTGACCAGAAAGTGGAACCCTAAAATGGCTCCTTACATTTTCATGGAGCGCAATGGTATCCACATCATTGACCTGAACAAAACAAAGACTGCTTTAGAGCAAGCACAAAATGCTTTAAAAAATATTGTAAAGTCTGGTCGTAAGGTGATGTTTGTTGCTACTAAAAAACAAGCAAAAGACATCGTTGCACAAGAAGCGGCAAGATTAAAAATGCCTTTCGTTACTGAGCGTTGGTTAGGTGGTATGCTTACTAACTTCCAAACTGTACGTAAGTCATTGAAAAAAATGTCATCAATCGACAAATTAATGAAGTCGGATGAGTATAACTCTCTTGCAAAGCGTGAGCGTCTAATGATGCAACGTGAGCGTGAGAAGTTAGAAAGAGTATTAGGCGGTATCGCTGACCAAACTCGTCTTCCAGCAGCATTATTTATCGTTGATGTTAAGCGTGAATCTATCGCTGTAAAAGAAGCTCAAAAATTGGGTATTCCTGTATTTGCAATGGTTGATACTAACTCAAATCCTGAAGGAGTTGATTTCGTTATCCCTGCAAACGACGACGCATTCAAATCTGTAAGTGCTATCATGGGTGCTGTAGGTTCTGCGATCGAAGAAGGAATTGGCGAGCGTAAGAAAGAGCGTGACGAAGCTGCATCTGCTGCTGCTGAAGCAGAAAAGAAAGCGGCTGACGAAGCTTCTAATGAGTAATTCTTATCTCGTTTTACCTTTAAATTTTGAATAACAATGGATATTAAAGATATCAAAGAGCTTGAAGCTAAACTTCACGACTTAAAAGTGAAGCAAGGCGATATCTTCAAGCAGAAAAAAGCTGACCGTGATGCTGCAGCTCTTGAAGCTATCCGTAAGGAAGTAGCTGAGTTGAAAGCAAAAGTTAAAGAAGGCTTGGCGGTAAGAAAAGCTGCTAAATAAGTTTAGACTTATATTAGGGTTTTAAACCGAACCCGCATCGTACCAAGTACCTTGCGGGTTCGTTCGTAATAAATTCAAGGTAGTAATACTACCAATTTTTAACCTATCTTTTAAATTCTTTTAGAGATGGCTATCACAGCACAAGACGTAAAAAAGCTTCGTACTATGACAGGTGCGGGTATGATGGATTGTAAAAAAGCTTTAGCTGAGGCTGAAGGCGATATCGACAAAGCAGTTGAGATCCTTCGTAAAAAAGGTCAAAAATTAGCTGCTAAAAGAGCTGATAGAGAGACTACTGAAGGTCAAGTTTTCGTTTACACTAACGATGACAACTCTAAATCAGTTGCTTTAGCATTCGCTTGCGAAACTGAACCTGTATCTGTAAACGACGAGTTCAAAGCATTAGGTCAAAAATTACTTGACGCTGCTGTTGCTTCAGACGCTAAAACTGCTGAAGACGTTCTTGCATTAGAGATCGACGGTGCTCCTGCTACTGAAGCAATCACTGCTCTTACTGCAAAAATGGGTGAAAAAATGGAAATTAGCGGTTTCGCTAACGTTTCTGGTGCTGCAGTTGCTGCATATAAGCACGGTTCATCAATCGCGGTATTAGTTGAGCTTTCAGAAGCTGCTGACGAAACTGTATTAGAAGCTGGTAGAAACGTAGGTATGCAAGTTGCTGCTATGCGTCCATTAGCTTTATCTGCTGATGATGTAGATCCTGCAGTTATCGCTAAAGAAAAAGAAATTGGTGTTGAGCGTGCACGTCAAGAAGGTAAGCCTGAGCATATCTTAGAGCGTATTGCAGACGGTTACGTGAAGAAATTCTTAAAAGAAAACACTCTTCTTGAGCAAGCTTACGTTAAAGAGCCTAGCCAATCGGTTAAAGCTTACGTAGGTAGCGTGAAATCTGGTATGGAAGTTAAATCTTTCTTCAGAGTTTCAACTGGTAAGTAATTCATTCCGAAAGGAAATAATTATATTGAAAAGAGGTCTAATCTTCATTGATTAGACCTCTTTTTTTATTAAATGAATGGATGATAGATTGACAACAACTGGGAAAAATATTCTACAAAAAAGGACACTCTACAGAAAATAGAGTGTCCTTTTTATATATTTTGATTTATCGAATTAGTTAGACCATAAGTCTGATTCAAACTCAACTAAATCATATTTGTATTCTAAGCCTTTCATTAGGGCAATATCACCTTTAGCATCTCCATACAATAAAGCGATATCTTTATCTTGAGTATTAGAGTATTTAGTGATCTTACCATCGAATAACAATAGATCGAATGCATCTGATAAGTTTTTACTTTCAGCAAGGTTCTTATCATTGTACCATAGTGCATCTCTGTTTTCTTTGAATAAGTTTTCAACAACCTCTTTGTAAGAGAATGAAGCAACTTGTCTTTCTAGAGTACCACCGTTATTCTCAGCAGGAAGAACTAATGATAACACTTGGATGTCGTGAATCCACTTACCTCTTCTTCTATCGAATAAGATATCAACCTTTACATCCATCAAATAGATATCTTCTGGATATAATTCATCAGACGATTCAGCTACAGCTCCACCGCCAGCACTACCAGAGTCATCACCCCAGCCGCCACCGCCGCCAGTGTCACCCCAGCCGCCGCCGCCGCCGCCGCCCCAATCGTCGCCGCCGCCCCAGTCGTCACCGCCGCCTGAGTCGCCACCTAGATTAGGTTTCTTGATACGTTCTTTAAACTCATCAATTGTTAAACGTTTCTTTAAAGAATCATTTTCATATGGTCTAAGCAAACTACTCTTTACTGCATCAATCATTAGCTTAGGTAACCATCTATTCTTTGCAAAGAAAGGTTGGTTGATTTTATCATTAAGATTAACTCTATACCAAACAGTTCTTTTGAACATTATATCTGCATTACGAACAGGTCTTACAGAGTGCTTATTCCATTCACTCTCATCAATCTCCTGTGCATAAGCCACACTAGCAACGATAGTCAATGCTAGTAGAAGTAATCCTCTTAGACTTTTCATAATTAAATTCTTAGTATACTGCGATAGTTGTAATACCACCTACACCTGGTACAGTCTCTGTATTACCTTGTGAGTTTTTACGTACAACTTTTTTCACATCGATTACAATACGTACACCATCAGTTTTTGGTGCGTTTCTTAGGATATTTCCGATATCCATATCTTGCTTACCGCCAGTAAGACGAATTGGTTTACCGATTGGCTTAGTACCAAAAGCAACTGTTGCTTCCCAATCCACAACTCTATAGTTTGCCTCATCTGGTAAAGCTGCCTTAAATTCTGAATCCGCCACTGGACGAACACGTAATTTAGAAGTTTTACGAGAGATACCTTTCTTTAAATCCACACCTGGGAATTCGATTGAAGGTTTAGGTACACCACGAGTTTTGAAAGATTTAGTACCAATCTTATTACCACCACTTGTCACAGTTAAGTTTACTGACTTAGCCTTTAACGTTGGGATAATCGTTGCTACTTTACCTTTGCTCATTACTTTAGCGTTAGTTGCAGTAAATCTAGGGTTGTAAGACTCACCTAAAGCAGGTACGTCAACAACTAATTTGTTTGCAACATTTCTATATAAAGCATTTACTGTAGCTGAATTAACTGAGATAGATGGTTTTACAACCACATATTCTTCTTCAACTAGTAATGTTGTATCACCGAAAGGTGTTGTATAAGTAATAGCACCTTTCCAAGTTTGAGTTGAACGACCGTTTTTGTCATATTTTACTGGCTTTGCTGGGAACTTCACTTCACCAACACCATCTACAACTTTAATAGAACTACCGTTATACTGCATTCTTGGTTTTGCAGCTGAAGAAGACGCAGCAATAAACATTGTTGCCTCATAATCTAAACCTGCTGCTACATACTTAGATGTAGGTTTTACAACTGCAACAACTTTATCGAAAACTACTCTACCACCTACACGATCATTAAGTACTTTTAATACTTTAGTTTCATTTTGAAGAACTTCTGATGACATTTCTGAAAGAATTGCCATACAAGCTGCAGCTGGAGTTTCTTCAAATTGAATGTAAGCGAAATCTTTATTCTTGTTGTCCTTATCGTTTTTATATTGTGGCATATCCTTCGCAGGTTTCGCCAACTTACCGATCTTCTTCCAAGTCTTAGTAGTGTCAAACTTCTCAGCTACTGCATCATAATGCTTAGCTAATTCATTTAACTTCTTCTCTAAGTCGTATGCTTTACCTTTTTTCTTAGCACCTTCAACACCGATCAGGATATTACCAGGAATTTGAGTATCACTCTTTCCTTTTAATTCTCCGTTTTCTTTGCCTCCAGTTTTCTCAATGATTTCTTTTTTCAAATCATCGATATATGCGATTACTTTAGATGTTTCTTTTCTTAGAGCTTGAGCTTCAGATAAAACTTCTTTTGTAATTTCATTATTCTTCTTTGCAACTGCAGCCTCAATCGCGTGCAATTGTCTATCATTTTCTTGATGAGTAATGCCATTTGAGTTCTCTAAAGATTGCTCAATAAACATAAACTTGTCAAGTACTGTGTTACTTACGTTCAACGCAAGCATGGCCATTAGCACTAAGTACATTAGGCCAATCATCCGTTGTCTTGGTGTTTCCTTACCTCCTGCCATTAGTCTTTTAAGATTATTGTGTTAAAAAATAGACTTTGTGAAAGACTAAAATTAACCTTTCATTGCAGTTAGCATTTTACCATATACATTGTTCAACTGAGTTAAGTTAGTTGTCAATGTAGACATTTGAGTCTTGAATTTAGAAGCTTCTTTAGATGCTTCATCCATACTTTGAACAGCTGTAGCTAAATTACCGTGGAACTTGTTAATAGTCTTAAGGTGGTTGTTAGCATCCTTAAGCTCCATTTCGTATACTGCATTTAAAGCACCTAAGTTCTTAGTAATTGCTTGTACTTGAGCTTGGTGAGCTTTAGAATCAGCAGCAGTACCTTCCATAGTTTTCATTGCTGTAACTGTAGTAGAGAAAGACTTATTCAAGTCGCCCATTGATTTTGTAGCTACTTGTAAGCTTCTTGAGTACTCGTCTGACGCACCTGCTACGCTAGCAACAGATTTCATTTGACCTACTGACTTGTTTAAGTTCTCCATACCTGAACCAAAGTTCTTGAATACTTCTGGAGTTAATTTAGCGTCAGCAAGTAATTTATCCATAGCACCTAATGCTGCTAAGTCTTTTGAAGGATCTGCTTTTGCTTTCTTTTTAGGAGCAGCAGCTTCACCGCTTAATAATTCTGGATAAGCTAATTCCCAATCATAATGTTTCTCAACTGGAGGAGCTGGAGCAAATGCACCCATAAAGAATAATAATGCCTCAGTAATTAGACCCGCTGCTAAGATTGGACCACCGTTCGGTAAGTGAAGAATCTTGAACATGGCTCCAATAATTACAACTGATGCTCCTAAGTTTGTTAAGATCGGAACATACACTCTGTAGAACTTTTGTCTACCTGTTTCGTGAAAATGGCTCATTTCTGTCTGCTTAAAAATTTTCTAATTGATGTTTTTGATAATGTTGCTTACCAATAAGATGGTTATAAAACACGTTCAAACTAAATTACTAAAAATCAAATCCTGAAGATCTACCCAAGTTGATCATTACACAACGGAATCCAATATAAGATCTCGCTTGTGTCTCAAACTCGTATGATCTAGTACCTGTTTGGATGTAATAAGGAATATCTTTCCAAGATCCTCCTCTTACAATCTTCTTAGGTTCATTAGGATCTGTATAAGTTGGGTTCAAGTCCCAAACAATCGGATAACCAGCAGGGTTGTAAGCATCATCACACCACTCTGCAACATTACCTGACATATCATACAAACCAAATCCGTTAGGGAAATAAGCTGCAACTGGAGATGTATATGAATATCCATCATCATAATAGTTACCTCTACCTGGTTTGAAGTTTGCTAAAGCACATCCCTTACCATTTCTCACGTAAGGTCCACCCCAAGGGTATTTCGCCATATCAAGACCACCTCTTGCAGAATATTCCCACTCTGCTTCTGTTGGTAATCTAAATGCTGGCATTTCCGCCATACCTTGCTCTGTTCTATATCCGTTGTAGTGTCTTGTTCTCCAAGCACAGAATTCAACTGCAGCTCTTCTTGTAACACCTACTACTGGATAATCGTCAAATGCAGGATGACTGTAGTAATAGTCTTGCATAGGCTCACCCATATGGTAAGAGAAATCTTTTTCCCAAACAGTAGTGTCTGGTCTTAATTCCTCTTGAATCTGTTCGTAAGTCCAGTCTGCACTAGTATCAGATTCAGCCTCCATACCTTCAATAAATTGACGGTATTCATTGTTTGTAATCTCTGTCTCATCCATGAAGAAGCCACTAATAGTAACTTGTTTGTTCATGTTGATCATAGAGTACGTAATATCTTCATCTGCCTGTCCCATGTGGAATGTACCACCAGGAACGTTCGTCATACCGTAAGGTATAACTTGCGCATCCCATTCAGGACGGTCTTGAGAGCCTATTAACTCTCCACCATCAGAGCCGCTTCCGCCTCCTAATAGGCCGCCCCCTCCACAACTCTGAGTTAAGACAGCCAAAATGCTTAACAAACCCGTAAGCCTTTGTAATGACAAGCTTTTCATATTCTAAAAATTCTCCTCTTGGATATTATTTTGTTTCTTATCTGATAGATAGTTAATAAAATCTAATCTAGATCGATAACACTTGGTAACAAAACAAAAATGAATCCAAAAAGAGGAAATCGTAAAAAAAAATTAAAAAAGTAGGTCTATTATTCCTAAATCAATCATGTCTGTAACGTGGTGTACGTATAGCTGAAGGTGTTTTTGTACCAAACGAATTAAAACTAAATGATAGTATTATTTCATGGCTTGTTGGTGCCTTTGCAGATTGATCTTTCATCGTATAATCGAAAGCATAACCAAGGTGTAACTTTCTGCTTTTCAAAGCATATACACCTGCTAAAATACTTAAAGCTTCTATTTCTCTAATTCCTGCACCCACGTAAACCCATTCTTGTAGGTTTGCTAATAACGTAGCATCGAAGGTAAATGTGTCCAAATCTGACTTGATTAATACAGAAGGTTGTAAAATAACATTATTTGTAATATCAAAAGACATCCCGAACATTCCGTTGAAAGACATTTTCAAAGCTGAAAATGGGCTATTTTCACCACCTACAAACTCTGATGGCACCAAATGTTTCGCTGCAATACCTGCATATAATCGTTCATGTTGAAAGTATACACCTGCTGATACATCAGGAACAATTGAATTTAAAGATTGTCCTGATCTAAGAAATGGATCATTCTCATTAACAAAGCGTAAGCGTTCTTCATTTACTGAACGATCATAAACTCCTCCTCTCAAACCAAATGATAAAGTACCTTTCTTTACCGGTACATAGTAAGATACTGAAAGCTGAGCTTCCAAATTCCTCATCAAGCCTACATCATCATTTAACACATGAAAACCTACACCCAATTTTTTAGAGTTAATAGGAGCCGTTAATGAAAAAAACTGAGTATTCAGCGTCCCGGTATCATCAAAAGTACCTTCATAGCCTAACCATTGAGTACGATGAATTAGAGATGCCTCTGCATCTTCTGAAGTCATCCCTACGGCAGCAGGGTTATGAAATGGTTTAGAAAACATGTACTGTGTAAACTGAGGATCTTGTTGTGCTTTAGTTTCATAAGAGATGATAAAGAAAACAATACCGCTTAATAGTAACGCTTTGAATTGCTGCATAGCTTTAAAGTCAACAGATGTTTTGAACAAGGGTTAGATTTATGAGTAATATTTGAGTTGAATAGATGAATTCAAATCAGGTATTCAAATAATTTGAGGAGACTTTTTAAAGATTGCCCCTTATACAATTAACAAAAAAATACATTGGTTTCCATGGATTTTGAACAAAAAAAAGCACTACATCTTAATTCAAATGTAGTGCTTCAATAAAAAAGTAATTTTCTTTATAGATCATTCGCTTCTTTAATGTACAATTCAATAGCTCCTGTCATAGATGGGGCATTTGGTAATGGTGCTTCCACATCCAAATGTAATCCTGCATCTCTAACTGCAGAGGCTGTTGTAGGTCCAAACGCTGCAATACGAGTCTCTTTTTGCTCGAAATCAGGGAAGTTTGTAAACAATGATTTAATACCAGAAGGGCTGAAGAATGCAATCATATCGTAGAAGATATCGCTTAGATCAGATAGATCTGCAGCAACTGTACGATAAATAATCGCTTCATTCATCTCAATACCAGCCTCATCCATAAAGTTTGGAATATCTTCCTTTCTAATGTCTGAACAAGGGAATAAGTATTTTTCTGACTTATGTTTTTTGAACAAATCAAACATATCTCTTGCAGTTTTGTAGCCAGTAAAAAGCTTACGCTTTCTAACTACAATATACTTTTGCAGATAATTTGCTGTTTGCTCTGAAATACAGAAGTATTTCATATCTGAAGGAACCTCGACTTTTAGTTCCTTACATAATCTAAAGAAATGATCAATTGCATTTCTTGATGTGAAAATAACGGCTGTATGCTCAAGAATATTAATCTTCTGTGATCTAAATTCCTTCGCAGTTACACCTTTTACTTCAATAAAAGGGCGGAAATCAATTTTAATCCCATACTTCTCACCTAATTTATGGTAAGGAGAGTTCTGGTTTGCGGGCTCTGGCTGTGACACCAATATCGATTTTACAGCTTTCTTCACCTCTTTTCCTGCTATGTCGTTTGCCATGCTTTTTCTATATTTTTAAAAAGCCCTCGGACTTGTTTGTGAGTTATAAGAAATCAACCAATGAATACCTTTACTGCCAAAAGGGACGGAAGGAATTCAGTCGCGCAAAAATACGAAAATAAATAATTAAATCTAAGGTTTACTTGTTTAGATACAGCGATATACACTAAAAAACTCTTTAAAAAGAAGGCAATTCCAATAAAGTTTCTCATAAAATCCCATGATATATAAAATGGGTTTAACGTCCATAATACACATAAAAACAGGTAAAACAATACATAAACCCATGTCAATTTATAGAATTCTAAACTGTGTACAGAAGACACTTGAGAATTACTAAAAATATTTCCTAAAAAATAAATCACAAAGAGTCTAAAAGCTACAAATGCAAAGATTGCAAGTATAACATAGAATACATTTATAAAGAATTCTGACATGTTTCTATTCAACTCTGGAGAGTTCACTTCAGAAAGCCAAATATCTCCTTTTCCAAAGAGCATCATCGACAAGCTTCCTACCAAAGCAAATGAAAAAAGAAACATGATTAATTGAAGAGTATTCATTTTTGTATCATCCGACCTACCCAATGTAACACCTTCGAATGACTTTAAAATATTATCAGTACCAGTCTTTAATCCTCCAATTCTTGAAAAAACTCCTACTAAGACAAAAACGATAATAGACCACATCAATAACATCGATCTATAACTAGAGTCATGACGTACGATCAATCCTTCATTGAAGTTTTCTTCTTGTGTTTTCTTTGTAATTGTTCTGTAAGAATAGGGTTTATCAGCTAAATATGCTGTTGGATGATCTCCTTGTACTGTATTTACAACTATAAGAACTTCTCCAGATTTCTTTACTCGATCCAGAAGTTCATCATTATTAAAGAAGATTTTATTGTTCTTACCTTTGGCTACATCTTGCAGTTGATTATTAATAAATACTGCAGCACCATCAGGTAAGAGTATTTCAATACCCAATCCACTTAGATCTTCTACATGAAGTAACATGTAGAAATTTTTCGTAAATGGATGTTGCTCTGGCACATAAGGAACGAATCCTGACACTGCATCATCATAAATCATCCACTTATCTTCCAATGAATAAAAATTGGAGGCAAAATTCTTTGTTGAAAAGAATAGGATGATCAATAAAGAGATCTTTATTATTCTACTCATTAAATTATTTTCTATCTCTAGAATCTATAATTATCGTTACAGGTCCATCATTTAACAGCGATACTTGCATATCCGCTCCAAACTCTCCTGTTTGTATCGATTTACCTGTCAACTCCTCTAACTTTTTTATCATATCATTATACAAAGGGATGGCTTTCTCAGGAGGAGCTGCATTGATATAAGATGGACGATTCCCTTTTTTTGTACTGGCATGCAATGTAAACTGTGAAATCAATAATATATCACCATCTACATCACCTAATGCTAAATTCATTTTTCCGTTTTCATCAGAAAAAATACGCATCCCTACTATTTTCTTCGCTAACCATTCAATATCTGAAAGGTCATCTTCATGTCCAACCCCTAATAAAATGAGTAACCCTGATGTTATTTCTCCTTTTACTTCTCCTTCAATTTCTACCTTGGCAGAAGTTACTCTTTGTATAACTGCGTTCATTAGTTATGACTATTGTTATAAATTCAATACTCGAATTCCACGAATTTAATCGAATCCAACAATTTTTTTTAATCTTGATTTATTTTTGATTAAAATAGTGGTATAAACTTTGATGATTTTTTAAATTATTCAGATTAAACGATAACTAAACAGTATTTTCATACTCGGTTTAAAATAAAAAGCAAAATTTTAAGTTATACGTATATCAACTCCAAAAAAGAGAAAATTATTTTACCATGAGAAGGATCTTCATATTACTCCTAGTTGCATTTAGTGTTGTTGCTTTTGACAACGATGCTTTCGCCCAAAAGAAAAAGAAAAAAGACAAAGGCGGTAACGATAAAAAGTCTGAGAAGAAAGAAATTAAAGAATGGAAAAAGAAGCTTAAAGAAACTGATCCATTAAAATTTAGAGATATGACACAGGAGCTAAACACTTTACGTGGTCAAGCTTCAGGCTTAAAAGCTGAGATCTCTAAACTAGAACAAGAAAAAGAGACTTTTAATCAACAATTAAAAGAAAAGGACAACGAGATTGCAGACTTAAAAGCTGAGTTAGCAAAACTGAAGAAGAAAATGGACAATAATGTGTCTGCTTCAGGAGATGATTACACTAAAGGAGTTGTTTACAAAGTACAAGTTGGTGCTTTCAAAAATAGAGACCTTTCTAAATTCCAAGATAAAGGTAATTTCTGGATGGAAGATCAAGATGGTTTAAAGAAATACACTATCGCTTACTTCCGTGATTATGGAGAGGCTGATCAATTTAAAAAGTACATGAGAGCAATGGGTGTAAAAGATGCATGGATCGTTGCTTATGAAGATAATACACGTAAGGACATTAAGGATGTTCAACGTAAAAGTGGTAGATAATTAACTGTTTAAAATCTTTCACTTTAAAAAAGCCCTTAGAAGTTTATTTCTAAGGGCTTTTTTGTATCTTAATTGTGATACTTAAATAATGACCTATGGCAAAAAAAGTAAACCTAAATATTGAAATTGTTGCTTACAATGATATTTCTGAATTAAGTGAAAGCGACAGAAACCTTTTATCATTAGCTGAAGACGCTACTCATCGTTCGTATGCACCTTATTCAAATTTTAATGTCGGAGCTGCATTACTTCTTGAAAATGGTGAAATCATTTCGGCGAATAATCAAGAAAATGCCGCCTACCCATCAGGTATGTGTGCAGAAAGGAATGCGATATATTATGCAGGAGCTACTTATCCCAATGAAAAAATATTGACAATTGCCATTGCAGCAAGAAAAGGTGAAGAAACGAGTTTTATTCCAATATCACCTTGTGGATCTTGTAGACAAGCAATGTTAGAATATGAAGTAAAACAAGACCAGCCTATTCGCTTAATAATGAAAGGACATAAGGAAATTTTTGAGTTACACTCTATTTCCGATCTCTTACCATTTAAGTTTACTCAAAAAGACTTATTTGAATAAAATCACCTTCGGGCTGATAAACGTTTCATTACTTGATCCCCAAAATCAGCCTGACTTGCCTTCTTATAATACTTTTTTCTATTGTTTTGATCTCCTTCAATCTCGAAAATTGTAGTGAGATAAGCATACAGGAACGGTTTTATATAGTTTTGCCTTGTTGTTAGATGTGTAAGATCTTCTTCTACACCTAACAACATTTTTTTTGCCTCATCATAATCATGCATTTCATAAAACCTCATGCCCTCTATCATTTGTCCTGCTAAAATATAAAATGAGTCTGTTGATACCTGCAACACACTTATCTTCTCCACAGCATTTGAATCATTTAATGCATCAAAACCCGACATCACCAATAAGGATTCGTAAATAAACCACTGATTTTCTTGATATTTACTCATCAAATCTTTGGCTAAATCAATAGATTGTTGGTCTTCTATATGTAGATAAATCCACATCAAATACCTATGTGATTCCGCAGAAGTAAATACTCCCGTTTTCATTGCATTAGTTAATTGCTCTATTCCTTTTGTTTTATCTCCAGGAGGAAAAAAGCTTAAAAAAGGCTTATAAATAGGATGTTTTTCCGGATAAAACTCTCTGTAAAAATTATATATACCAGAGGAGAAATTAAACTCAGGTAAAGAATCTGTTAAAGTCATTCCAACTCTAGTTAAAGAGTATACACTTCTTGCCTCAGAAACAGCTTTCCAGGTAGAACCAATATAATTATATGTTCTAGCTTTTATGCTTTTTGCTAATAACATAAAGAATATACTTTCTTCATCATCTTCCTGTTCGTCTAATCGATCTTCACACAACTCAACACAATCGTCTAAGTAAGTAAACATTTTATCAATTTGATCTTCATTTTGGTAGTCAAAAGGTGTAATGTCCCAATACACTCTCATGGCTTTCAATAAAGGTAATGAAGGATGTTTTGGCATGAGATCTTCGTAAACAGACAACAAACTATCTGTTTTTACAAAGTTCCAATGGTACATCTGATCCATGGTTTCTTCTGCCAATCTTAATGCTTCTTCATTCTGCCACAATAATTTATATGATTGAGCATTTAAAGTTGTAAATAAGAATAAAAATTGGAGGGTTAAATATAATCTTCGCAACATAAAAGAGTATTGATCGTCATTATACTAGGTTTTTATCGTAATTTAGCGAGAGCAACAAGATTCCCCCACTAATCATATTAATTAATATAATAAATCTTGTTTCATCTTCTTTCAGATGTAAATCAAAAACATGACAAAAGGCAAAAAAAAGAATAAAAAAGAGAATTCGAGAGCAAAAAAGAAGTTTCAAAAAAGAAGTAGTATCAATACACAAACGATACAGAACATTATCAATCTACTTAATTCAAGTCCTGAAACTGGTTTTAGCTTAAGACAAATCGTAAAAGAGGTCAGAATAAAAAGTCAGACGGATAAAGACAAATTAAAATATATACTTGCACAATTAGCTCAAGAAGGAAAAGTTCTTTTAAAAGGAAAGAAGTATCAGTCAATAACGCTTGAAGAAGAATTAGCGAATACAAGAACTGCTACTGTTGACTTTGTCAACCCAAAGTTTGCCTTTTTGATCGTTGATACTAAAGAAGGAGAAGAACCTATCGAAGACATCAGAATTGTTCTACCTAACATGAACAGAGCACTGCATGGCGATAAGGTTGAATACACTACTTTTTACAATAAGCAGAGAAAAAGAACAGAGGCGAAAATCACGAAAATTCTAAAAAGAGAACGTGATGAATTTGTAGGGCAACTACAAGTTTCTGAAAAGTTTGCCTTCGTTGTTCCTTCTGAAAGGAAAATGTTCTTTGACTTCTTTATACCAAGAGAAAAAGTTGGTGAGGCTGAAAATGGTGACAAAGTAATTGTCAAAATGACCCAATGGAAGCCAAATGATAAATCTCCTACTGGTAAAATCATTAAAATTTTAGGTAAGTCAGGTGATAATGACACTGAAATTCACTCTATCATGTTTGAATTCGGTTTACCATTTGAATTCCCTAAGGAAGTTGATGCTGAGGCCAACACTATTCCAGATGAAATCCCTGAGGAAGAAATCAAAAATAGAAAAGACTTCAGAGATCGTACAACTTTCACGATTGACCCTGTAACGGCAAAAGACTTTGATGATGCATTGTCTATCCGTAAAATGAAGAATGGTCATTATGAAATCGGTGTTCATATTGCCGATGTTTCTCATTATGTAAGACCAGGATCATTACTTGAAGAAGAAGCTTTCAAAAGAGCAACATCAGTATATCTAGTAGATAGAACTGTTCCAATGCTTCCAGAGAAGCTTTCGAATGGCTTGTGCTCATTAAACCCTCATGTCGATCGTCTAGCTTTTGCAGCTATTTTCGAGATGGATGAAGAAGGAAAAGTATATAAACAATCTTTTGGTAGAACAGTCATACATTCTAATCGACGTTTTTCTTACGAAGAAGCTCAAGAAAGAATTGAGACTAAAGAAGGAGATTACCAAGAAGAAATCAATATTCTAAATGGTATCGCACACAAACTAAAAGATGTAAGGTTCAAAAATGGAGCAATCTCTTTTGAATCTGTCGAATTGAAGTTTGACCTTGATGAAAATGGAAAACCAACTGGTTTGACTCCAAAAATCAGAAAGGATGCTCATAAAATGATTGAAGAGTTTATGCTACTAGCGAACAAGAGAGTAGCAGAATCTATCTTCAGAAAAAAGCAAGATGGCAAACCAATGACAATGGTATACCGTGTACACGGTGATCCTGACCCCGAGAAATTAGCTCAGTTTGCATCATTTGCTAAGCGCTTTGGTTATGATTTAGATCTGAACGAAAAGAAAATTGCGTTCTCATTAAATAACCTGACTGGAGAAGTAGAAGGAAAACCAGAACAAAATATCATTGAGCAGCAAGCGATCCGAACAATGGCAAAAGCTGTGTATACAACAGCTCCAGAAGGACATTACGGTTTAGGATTTGCTCATTATACTCACTTTACATCACCAATTCGTCGTTATCCTGATGTAATGGTTCACAGACTACTTCAACATTACCTTGATAAAGGTAAATCTGCTGATGAAAATGAGTTCGAAGATCGTTGTAAACATTCTTCAGCAAGAGAAAAAGTAGCTGCCGATGCAGAAAGAGCTTCCATTAAATACAAGCAAGTAGAATTCATGTCAGAATTCTTAGGTGAAGAAATGGAAGGTACTATCTCTGGTCTGACTGATTGGGGTATGTTTATCGAATTAAAGGACACAAGATGTGAAGGCCTAGTACGATATTCATCAATGTTAGCTGATCAATATATTTTTGATAGTGAAGAGATGATCGTAAAAGGTGTGAAGTACAAAGAGACTTTCCAATTAGGCGATCCTGTTAAGGTAATCGTTAAAGAAACTAATATTGAAAAACGTTCGATTGATTTCGAATTAGTATAACATAAAAAATCAAGTTATGTCATTAACTACCAATGTAATTTTATCTCACGAACAGATCGTACAAAAAATCCGTCGTATTGCATTTGAAGTATATGAAGACAACTTTGGGGTAAAAGAAATTGTCTTCGCAGGAATAAAAGGAACTGGTTATAGCTTTGCTGAATTATTAAAAGGAGAGTTTGACAAGATTGCTTCAATTCCTTCTGATATTACAAAAATTACTATCGACAAAACGGCACCATTACAAACTTTTATTGAGGTAGATAAAGACCTCAAAGAAATGGAAGGTAAAGTGATTATCATTGTCGATGACGTGTTAAATACTGGACGTACATTAGCCTACAGTATTAAACCATTTTTAGGAATTAAAATTGACAAATTACAGGTAGCTGTTCTTGTTGATAGAGGGTATCATAAATTCCCTGTAATCCCAAGTTTTATTGGATATGAATTATCAACAACCGTAAAACAAAATGTTGAAGTAGACCTATCAGATCAAATTCGTTTTTCTGTTACTTTAACTTAGTAATTACAACAAGAAACATATTCATAAAGCACTAGAATACAATAAGTTCTAGTGCTTTTTTATTTATATAATTTAGACCAATTCAAAACAATGTTTAACTAAAAACAATCTAAATATAAACTAACTTTTAACCTTAAAATATCGACTTATAGATAGTAAAAAATACAAGGTGAACTGCTACATTTGAGAACATAGAAAACAAACCAAGGTTAAACCTAAACTATTTTCAAATTATGTCTATTAGATTATCATCAAATTGTAAAAGCTGTGCTGAGCTAGCTGAATCGTTAACATGCAATGTTCACAATGTAAAAGTAAATGAAAAATATACATGTGATAGCTTTTCAAATGCATCTGAATTAATCAATGCTATACAGTGTACTAACTGTACTTTCTTTAAAAAAGACGATTGTTCAAAACCTGCTCAAGCAACTGAAGGTATGCTATGTTCAGATTGGGCACCTGCTGATGTGTAACCAATTAAGGTTTACATGAAAAAGTCCAATGTATATTAAATACATTGGACTTTTTTTATTTCCCAAGTAAAAATACAAGTGGAATATCTAATCTACTTTGCCAGGCTCTTTCAGAGTGATTCTGACCTTCAAATTTCTTTGTTATCCAATTTGATGAGCTAAACCCTTTCTCTTTCATCACCTCATCTATTCTCAACTGGTATGGTTCATACTGAGAATCCAAAGTCTCTGTACCATAGTCAAAATAGATTTTATGTGTTTTAGGATCTGGTAGATGTGTTTTTGTATAATTTATTATACCATCAGTGATTTTTTTGTTTTCATCAGCAGTAAATGCCTCTGCATACACCATTGGCCAATGTGTTGATAGACAACCCGCACCTCCAAATACCTCTGGATATTCACAGATTGCATAAAGAGAGATTAAGCCCCCCATACTAGAACCCATTACAAATGTATGTTCTCTATCTGTATAAGTTGAATAATTACTATCAATATAAGGTTTAAGTTCTGATGTTAAGAACTTCAAGTAATTATTAGAAATCATCTTTCCTGCAAGACGCTTATCTTTAATTTTAATAAGTAATTCATCATCTAAACCACTAATTGCTTCTTGAGGTAAATACTCAGAGGAACGGTACTTCCCATTATTAGGTACCGCAACAACAATCACATCTTCAATTTTCTTTTCCTTTAAAAGATTTGTGATGTGTTCATCTACCATCCACTCTTGCTTATTCCAAGTAACAGTAGAATCGAATAACATTAGGCCATCATGCATATATAAAACTGCATACTTATTCTCTTTTGAATAACCATCAGGTAAATACACATCAACTGAACGAGAATCAATATACTTAGATTGGAAGTCTGGTATTCTATCGATTTTACCAGCGGCTAGTTTAGGCATCTTTGAAGCATCGGCAGCCCCTAATCCTAATTTTTTTTCTGATTGACTTTTTTGTGGTTTAGAACAACTAAGTCCTACCACCATTACTAATAAATAGAGTAGTATTCTTTTCATTTTCTTGATTGATAATTTCTGACGAATATAATTAATTAGGGGTAAGAAAAGTAGCAATGTAACTTTAATTAATAATAAGGTTTACAATTTCTTATTAAAAAATTCTTGATATACAAAAAAAGGTTAGTCAACATCTTGTGTTAACTAACCTTCTGTATTTAATGAATGTGGCGCCGACTTACTCTCCCGGGGGTTAACCCAGTACCATCAGCACTGTAGGGCTTAA
>NZ_JABAIL010000015.1 GCF_012641475.1 Flammeovirga agarivorans
ATGAGAGGTAGCGACAGAGTTTTTCCTTTTCGCTGTCAATGAAGTTATAGTACAACTTTATGATAGTGATTAGATTCAAAAAATCATTAGATCATTAAGAAATTGATGGTGCCAATGACGTAGGTGTTCACCTCTTCCCATTCCGAACAGAGCAGTTAAGCCCTACAGTGCTGATGGTACTGGGTTAACCCCCGGGAGAGTAAGTCGGCGCCACATTCATTAGATATAGAAGGTTAGTTAACACAAGATGTTGGCTAACCTTTTTTTGTATATCATAAAATGTGCAAATTGTACTATTTTATGTATAGATTATAATTTAAGTGTACTCATCAACTATTTTTTGTACTTATTGGTTCTTTGGATATCCAGCTTAACAGATCTATATACTTTAAAATGCTATACGGCTATTACTGCTAACTATGAAATTTTATTATTTACTCACTCAATTATTTCTTCCATTTTCACTATTCGCAATTCAGGAAGACTGTAAAGAAATCTCCAAAAAAGAGTATACAAAGGTAATATCTACTTTTCATGAATTACCTGAAGATATCTACAGTGTAAAAGCTAAAGAATTTACAGAGGTATACTGTATGAACAGTAAATCTGTACATGAGTTAGCTGCCATATTTAAATCAGATCATGAGCGTATAGAGTATTTATACCACGCATATGCTTATGTAGAGGATTGGTCAGATTTACATACAATGCATTTTCATTTCGAAGATAGCTTATACTTAGAACGATTTGTCTCTTTTGTACAAAGCTTTGAAAGTGACATGTCAAATATTTCAGAAGATTTAGCAAGAATAGAATCCGAAATGATCACCGATTATGTTTTGGAAGAAATACCAGAAGAACAGAGAGTAGTTTATGTGGATGGGTATAGAGGTAAAATTGGAGCAGATAAACCCATGAGTAATGATGTGTTTCAAAAGTTATTTAGAGACCTTCAAGTTCATGATATCCCTAAGGATAAAATAAACTTATTTGATAATAGAATTCAAAATCATGGTATTTCTGTGACACAGCTTCAAATCGTATTAAATTTATTCAGTTTTG
This sequence comes from Flammeovirga agarivorans, assembly GCF_012641475.1. Lineage (NCBI taxonomy): Bacteria > Pseudomonadati > Bacteroidota > Cytophagia > Cytophagales > Flammeovirgaceae > Flammeovirga > Flammeovirga agarivorans. Next base: position 1,063 of record NZ_JABAIL010000015.1, read on the forward strand.
AAACCGATAAAATGAAAGTTTTTAATACTTCATTAAGCTCAATATATGATTTAGATAATCTATATAAAGTTAAAGGTCAGTTTATCAATTTCTTTTATAAAAAAGAGATAGATGATATAACTAGTACTCAATTAGAGAGTTTGGCAACCGATGAAATCACAAAAGATGATCATGTAATTTATCAGAAGAACTAACTAATGGGAAGTGTGATTTGAAAGGTTTACGATAACAACACCTATAAGTATAAAAGCTATACCAATAATTGTTGGCCAATTCAGTGGTTCTTTATAGAAAAAATATCCGATAGTAGTAATGCAAATAATGCCAATACCAGACCACAAAGCATACGTGATTCCGATAGGAATACTTTTTACAGCTAACGATAAGAAATAAAAAGAAATACCATATCCAATCACTGTAATGACTGAGGGTATTAGTTTAGTAAATCCTTCTGATGCTTTTAGTGTTGATGTAGCGATAATTTCAGAGATAATCGCAATAAAAAGAAATAACCAATGCATAATGCTAAAAGTAAAAAAGACTAGAACCTTCTCCAGTTCTAGCCTTTATAAATTTATTTTTTCTTGTTCTTATCTTTGTTGGCTAATTGGCCGCAGGCAGCATCAATATCTTTACCACGGCTTCTTCTAATATGAACGTTAACACCTTTTTTAGAAAGGTAGTCAGCGAATTTCTGAATTTTATCAACTTTAGCATTTAAGAAATCTGCTTCAGAAATAGGGTTGTATTCTATTATATTGACCTTAGATGGTAAGTGTTTTGTGAATTGATACAACTCTTCAGCATCTTGAATTGAATCATTGAAATTATTAAAAACAATGTATTCGTAAGTAACTGGACTTTTAGTTTTACTAAAGAAATACTTTAATGCATCACGCAGAACGTTAAGATTATTTTGCTCATTGATAGGCATAATCTTGTTTCTCTTCTCATCATTTGCTGCGTGTAGAGACAAGGCTAGGTTGAATTTTACATTGTCATCACCAAGCTTTTTAATCATTTTAGCAACACCTGCAGTAGAAACTGTGATACGTTTAGCAGACATACCTAATCCATTAGGAGAAGTAATTTTCTCTACTGATTCTAGAACATTTTTGTAGTTTAATAGAGGTTCTCCCATACCCATGTATACAATGTTGGATAACCCAGTATTAAAGTTCTCCATTGCTTGTTCATTGATAGCAACTACTTGATCATAGATTTCAGCGGCATCTAAGTTTCTCTTACGATCCATGTATCCTGTAGCACAGAAAGAGCATGTTAAAGAACAGCCAACTTGTGATGAAATACAAGCTGTCATTCTTGGTTCAGCAGGGATAAGTACACCTTCTACTAAATGCTTATCATGTAATTGAAAAGCAGATTTAATCGTACCATCACTACTTTTTTGTGCTTTGAAGGTTGAAATTGGCAGGATCTCAAAGTTCTCACTTAGAAGTTCTCTAGTTTTCTTTGAGAGGTTGGTCATTTCATCAAAAGATTTTACAGAGCTTTTCCATAGCCAATCCTGGATTTGCTTTGCTCTAAAACCCTTTTCACCATTTTCAGTAAGGAAATCCTTTATTTGATCAGGAGTCATTTTACGGATATCCTTTTTCTTCGTTTTAATCATGGATGTATATATATACTAATTGTTTTCTTAATGCAAATATAACTTTTTGATTTAGAGAGTAAAAAGCCCGAACCTCAATGCGAAGTTCGGGCTTTTCAATGAAAATTAGAAAAACTGTTAAGTTTTAGAAAGGAATTACTCCATTGCTTCTAACTTTTTGTTTACAGCTTCTAATTTGTCATTTTCTTTTGTCATATAGTAGATTCTAGAAAGAAGTACTAAGTATTTGCTTTCGTCTGGAGCAAGTTCAGAAACTTTCTCAGCGTATGGAGCAGCTAACTTAGAGTATTCTAACATTTTAGCATCTAATTCTTTTGCTTTTGCAGGATCAGCATAGTTCATACCTTTCATTGGTAAGTCTTGCTTCTCTTTGTTATAAGCAGCAGCTCTGTTGTAATATAAAGCACCTAAGTTGAATAAACCATTCTTGCTCTCAGGATTGATATCAATTACTTTTTTGTATTGAGCAACAGCCATTTCGAAGTATTCTTCAGCTTTTGCAGACTCTTCAGACTCACGAGCTTTTTCAGCAGCTTGATCATAAAGAACTGCTAAGTTGAAGTTCATACCTTCGTCGTTTGGAGTTTCCGCTAAAGCAGATTTAACAGAAGCGATTGCATCATCTAATTTGTTAAGCTTCACATAGTAAGCAACCATTTGTGAAGTTAAAGTAGGGTTACCAGGGTTGTTTTTAGCACCCTCGATAGCGATTTCTAAACATTTCTCGTAAGCAACGTTTGCTTGAGCTGTTAATTCTTCAACTTCTTTGTTTGCTGCGTCTAAAGTAGTTTGAGCTTTTGTGATCTCAGCAGTAGCTTCTTCTACTTCTTTTTGAGCAGTTGCTGCTTTTTGACGAGCAGAACCATATTTACGTCCACCACCTTTAGTGTAGTACTCATAACGTTCTTGAGATTGCTCTTTTTGTTTAGTAGCTTTCTCAATAGTACCTTCAGCATCTCTGATTTCATACTTTAACTCGTCGATACGCTCTTCAGCAGGACCAGCTGTTTCAGAAGCATAACGAAGTAATGAATAGTACTGTTGTGGATCGTGGTAGTTCATTGCGAACAACTTCTCGATAAACATCATAGTAGTTTCACGGATAGCAGCAGCCTCTTCGTCAGCAGCTTCCTCTTCAGCCATAGCAGCAGCATAGAAACCATATTTACCTGTAGTTGTATCCGCCTTTACTCTAAGAGCAAGTTCGAAGTTCTCCATTGCCTTAGGATAATCATTTTCATTGAATGCTTCAGCTCCAATGTTAAAGAAGTGACCCCAAAGATCATCAACTTTTGAAGGTTTGATTTGACCAGTTGCCAAGTCAGCACCTTGATTTTCCCAAATTGCTTTATAAGAAGCAGATGCTTTACCTGATTCTTCTTGTCTTGTTTTGATTTCGTTGTAAGCTTCCATTGCCTTGTCGATATCGGCTGGAATCTCGTCTACACTTGTTTCAGGATTGATTGCGATTGCAGAGTAAATATCACCTTGAACTTCAAGAGTTTTTTCTTTTACTACAACTGGCTTACCTTTCGACTCCAGTTTGTATTTCTCATAGCCAACGGCATTTTCAATTTCAGTTTTTGCTTGCTCAATCTCACCTTTAGTTAAATAAGCTGCAGCTTTAGTAGCAGAACCTTTTTCTTGCGCCAGAGCACCCGATGATAGAGCTGCTGATACAGCAAGAACTGTAATGACCTTTGTGAATTTCATAGAAATATTATATGTTATATAGCTTAGAATACAATAATTTATTCCTCAACACGCAAACATACTATATTCAGTTTATATTTTTGATGATGTGGAGCATAAATTTTGCATCTCTACATCTTGTCTAACGTTTCTTCTACGTCCTTTAGTTCTTTAGTTCTATTTAATAAAAGCAAAGCATTGTATTTAGTTGTTAATGACTCCTTGTCTTCTTTGTTTAATCGCGATGCTTCAGAGGCGTTTTTGACAGTTAATTCCAGGTAAAACTTTGATTCTTTTCTTAAATCAGATTTGTGTACATTTTTATATTCTGGCTTCTTTTTATTGTTGTTCCAGTTCATTAAAATTTTTTGAAGTTTTATTGCTTCATTAAACTGTACTTGGCTGAGACTCATATAGGCATCAAATCGAGTGGGGCTGATATTGGCTGCTCTAACATAGTAAAATATTGCTTTTTTATGATCTTGAACAGCTTCACTGAGCATACCTGCAGTCATTAATGTGCGTTCATCAAAAGGATATTTTTTTAGAATCGGATCAATTAAGTCGATGGCTTTATTGAACCACTTATTTCTAACACAAATACCAATTCCTCTATAAGTCAATTTATAGTTTACAGGATGTTTTGCTAATCCATTTTCGACTTCTTCAATAGCTTTCTGAGGAGCTTTTAGTTGTTCATAGTATAAAGACCTACTTTCATAAACATTGATACTGTCATAATTCAAATCAAGTAACATATTAGAATATTCTAGTGCTTTATCATAGTTGTTACATAACTCATTGGCAATCATGCCATATCTACAATTGATTGGGTCATCACTGTTTACTAATAAAGCTTGATCAAAATAGAATGCAGCCCCTTGAAAGTTCTGGGTGATAAATTGATTGGCACCTGCAGTAATAAGGTTATCATAAAAGCGATCAAGCTCTGCTTTCGTGAATTGATTAAATATCTCTCCAATATCCGTTTTCTGAAGAATTAGATTATAATTGTTGATCGTTTCAGTGACATATTCAGAGCATACACCAAAATTATCAGTTTCACTACAAGTGGGTTCCAAAGCTAAAATACCATACGATTTGGCCACTAAAGTAATCGCTTCTAATTCTCCTTCTCTAGTGAGTGTAGCTTGTTGTAGGGAGTCAAGATAGCGTAATGCATCATGGCATCGATTCTCATTTATAGAAATACGAGCTAATTTAAGATACTTCTCCTGCCATGTAATCGATTGGGCTTGAGTATACGAATTGTAGACACAAAGGATAAGTACTGAATATATAAATAGACTTCGAATGCTCATATATAAGATGTTTACCTAACGAATATACAGTAATCAAGAAATAAAAAAAAGGCAACTGAATTTCAGTTGCCTTCAATATATCATTCAATGAAAATTATTCTTCAGAAGTGTTATCCTCTGTTGAATCAGTATTTTCAGTGTTTTGATCGTTACTGTCTTCTGGAGTCGATCCTTCAGCAGAGTTTTCAGTAGCTTCAATATCTACTTCATCATCTTCTAAAATAGGAACAATCTCAACTGATGAAATTTCATCACCATCATTTAAGCGGATAGCTTTTACACCTTGAGTGGCTCTACCCATAATTCTGAAGTTAGAAACAGCGGTTCTAATTGTAATACCATCTTTAGTGATTACAATTAAGTCGTCAGTTTCTTCTACAGAGAATAGTGATGTTAACTTACCAGTTTTATCTGTTACCTGCATAGCTTTCAGACCTTTACCACCACGGTTCGTTCTTCTTGGATATTCTTCCAATTCAGTACGTTTACCATAGCCGTTTTCAGAAATTACCATTAGAGATTTAGTCTCCAACTCTTCCTGAGAAATACAAGCCATACCTACAACACAGTCATCAGCACCTTTTAATTCGATACCTTTAACACCTGTTGCACCTCTACCCATAGAACGAACATTGTCCTCGTTGAAACGAGTTGCCATACCCATTCTTGTAGCGATAACTACATCGTTTTGACCATCAGTCAACATTACGTTGAATAATTTATCACCTTCATTGATGTTGATAGCATTGATACCGTCCTTACGAGGTCTTGAATAGGCTTCAAGAACTGTTTTCTTAACGATACCTCTTTCAGTTAACATCATCAAGTAATGATTATTGATATAATCTTGATCATTTAGGTTCTTAGTACAGATTACAGCCTGTACTTTTTCACCTTCTCTGATGTTCAGTAGGTTTTGTAATGGTCTACCTTTTGCAGTTTTAGATCCTTCAGGTAAACGGAATACTTTCTGCCAGTATACTCTACCTAAGTTAGTAAATAACAATAAGTAGTTATGGTTACTAGCAACAAACATATGTTCAGTGAAGTCGTTGTCTTTTGTTGTTGCACCTCTCGATCCAACACCACCACGACCTTGTGATTTATATTCGTTTAATGGTGTACGTTTGATATAACCTTCATGAGAAATAGTAATCACCATTTCTTTATCTTCGATTAAATCTTCAATATCAAGATCATCAGCATTGTAAACAATCTTAGATCTTCTTTCGTCACCGTATTTATCTTTTAGCTCAGCCAAGTCTGTCTTGATGATACCCATCTGACGTTCTCTTCTAGCTAAGATATCTCTTAAGTCTTCAACTAAAGCAACAACTTCTTTGTGTTCTTCAGTGATTTTTTCTCTTTCAAGACCTGTTAAACGTTGAAGACGCATGTCAAGAATTGCTTTCGCTTGAATTTCACTGAATTCAAACTGATCAATCAATCCTGCTTTTGCGATTTCAGCATCTTTCGAACCACGAATTAAAGCAATAACTTCATCTAAGTTATCTAACGCTTTTAAGTATCCTTCTAAGATGTGAAGTCTACGTTCAGCTTCATTTAATTCGAATTGAGTTCTTCTCATGATAACCTCATGACGGTGATCTACATAGTGTCTGATCAAGTCATGAAGGTTTAAAGTTCTTGGTCTACCTTTTACAAGGGCAATGTTATTAACACTGAAAGAACTTTGAAGTGCTGTTTGCTTGAATAAGTGGTTAAGTACTACATCAGGCACTGCATCTTTCTTTAATTCATAAACGATTCTGATACCATTTTTATCAGACTCATCACGAATTGCAGAAATACCTTCGATTTTCTTATCATTTACAAGGTCGGCAGTCTTTTCGATCATATTTGCCTTGTTGACCATGTAAGGGATTTCCGTTACAACAATTTGCTCACGTCCAGAAGAAGTTTGCTCAAAGTCAGTAACTGCACGCATTACAACACGTCCACGACCTGTTTCTAATGCTTTTTTTACACCATCGTATCCATAAATGATACCTCCTGTAGGGAAGTCAGGACCTTTTACGATCTCTGTTAGTTGTTCAATTTGGATATCAGGATTTTCAATATATGCAATAATGGCATCACACACTTCATTCATGTTGTGAGGAGCCATATTTGTCGCCATACCTACTGCAATACCAGAAGAACCGTTAAGAAGTAAGTTTGGAATTCTTGCTGGCAATACTGATGGTTCTTTTAATGAATCATCAAAGTTTGGTTCAAAGTCTACTGTATCTTTTTTGATATCAGAAAGCATTTCACCAGCGATCTCTTTCATACGAGCCTCAGTATAACGCATCGCTGCAGGAGAATCACCGTCAATTGAACCAAAGTTACCTTGCCCATCAACAAGCATGTATCGTAATGACCATGGTTGAGCCATTCTAACCATTGTGTCATATACTGAAGAATCACCATGAGGGTGGTATTTACCAAGTACCTCACCAACAATTCTTGCTGATTTTTTGTACGATCTGTTATAGCTTAACCCAAGTTCTGCCATTCCGTACAAAACACGCCTGTGAACAGGCTTAAGACCGTCTCTAACATCAGGAAGCGCTCTTGAAACAATCACCGACATTGAATAATCAATGTAGGCACTTTTCATTTCATCCTCGATGTTAATAGAGATGATATTTTCGTCTGCCATATATTATTATTGATATGTTTTTCAACCCAAGAAAAAAGAAGAATTACTCATCTTTTCCCAACTATGCAAGATACAAAAAACATGCTTTAAATAAAGGAAAAAATGACTCTAATTTCTATCGTTTAAAGCGAATTGCACCACTTTTTCCGAGAGTTGATCGAATACTCAATTCTCTCTTCTTTTTTCCTGCTTTTATTTGAATCGCCATAGTGTTTGGAGGGTCGTCTCCAAGGTTATGTGCGTAAAGAATTAATACGTTTTCTTTTCCTGGTTCGTACCTTATTTTCAGCTTTTTCTTTTTGGCTGTAAGTTCATATTCTTCAATAATATGTTCTCCATTCCAGAAAAGCGATACAATGTCACCATCCACAGTTTTATTATCCCAAATGGCAAGAGAAACTTCATATGTAGTAATATAAATGGATGATTGAACTTCAGTTGGTCTATCTTCATAAATTACCTTCTCCGGAACCTCCACTTTTGGAGTATCAACGACAGCTACGATAACTTCTTCTTTGACTTCTTCAACTTTTTCCTCTACTATAACTTCCTCAGGTTCTTCTACTTCTTCCTGTTTCTCTTTAGGAACATGTACTAAAGAGACGTCGTCAATGTAGACATAGCATTGAGGGTCTACATCATAGTTGATGTATTTTAAATCGGTATGTGTATCATCTAAGAAATTACCTAATGTGAGGTATTTATAATTGTCTTCTGCTACAAAAGTAAATTGTACTTCAGTCCATTCAGTGGTATAAAAAATTTCTTTGATTTGGAATTGAGGTGTTACTGATAAAGGTTCGAAAAGATTTTGCTTAATCTTGTGCACTGAAAAATAGGCACCCAAACCGTTAGTAGCAATACTACCAAAGGCGACATGATTTCCATTTTTGATATAGGCTGAAAAAGTATATGCTTCTCCTTTTTTCAAAGGGTGAGTGAATCTAACAGAAGCGTACTCTCTGTAATTCTTAACTCTTTGCATATAAGAAATAAGTCCCAGAACAGATTTACCGGTTCTAGGTTCAAAAGTATCTTTAATACCTTTTAATGGTTGTTTTTCATTTATAAATAAATGATCTGGAGTACCATATAAGGTTTTAGGTTGGGTATGATTGGCATTAAACCAATCGTCGATATTATCTAGATATGCGTGTCCTCTAGTTTCTTCTACGATGTTTTCAAAACTTGGATTTGGTATTAAGTTTTGAGCTAAAATGGATTTAAAAGGAAGTATTATAAAGAATCCTCCAAGAACGATTTGTTTGATGTATTTAGCAGTCATTTTTCCCTATCTCAGTAAAAAACTGTGTAAAGATAGGGAAATAAACTTAAGCTCTTACAACAGAATATTCTCCTTCTTCATGGATAGTCATCTTTCTGGAAATTTCTCCTGTAGCTAACTGTAATGTAAGAATATAATTACCTACAGCTAATAATGACAAATCAATTGAATTTGTAGGATTTGCAGCTAAAACTCTAGTTCCATTCATCATATCAGTAACGAATACCTTTATGATTTTGTCTCTTACTTCATCAAAAGTATTTAAGTTATTTTGGGCGATTGGTGATTCGATACAGATTACTTGTTTCTCATCATTACTCAGTTCTATGTTCGTTCCAAATAATGCAGAAGTAATCAATAAAGATGCTAATCGGTCAGTCGTTAATTTCATGGCGGTAATCATAGTTAGTATAAAGATTAAGCTGTAAACAAAATTTAATAATCTTTTATACGGGTAAAACTTCTAGTAGATACATAAATATACAAAAACGATCCTTAGAAAGCTGATTTTCACCAAATAGTGATGTTTTTCATTATAATATGAAAACAGTAAATAAAAAAAGAGGAGAACTTTTACGTTCTCCTCCACCTGATGTCTTATGCTATTTCAGAAGTTTTTATTCTTCCGGCTTTTCTTCTTGTGTAGATTTTTTCTTGATAGAAACTGTTAGCTCTTCTCCTTTTCCAGAGTAATCAGCAACAATTGTATCACCATCTTCGATATCTCCACTTAGGATTGCTTCAGCCATTGGGTCCTCCAAATATTTCTGGATTGCTCTATTCAATGGACGAGCACCGTATTGTGGATCATATCCTTTTTCTGATAAGAAATCCTTAGCTTTCTTAGTGATTTCAATACCATAACCCATTGCATATATTCTTTCGAATAATTTAGAAAGAGAGATATCGATAATTTGGTGGATATGCTCTTTTTCTAATGAGTTGAAGATGATAACATCATCAAGACGGTTCAAGAATTCTGGAGCGAAGGCTTTCTTCAATGCTTTTTGAATAGTTGCCTGCATTTCAGCATCTTGATTATCTAATTTTGTTTGAGTACTGAAACCAATACCTGTACCAAAATCTTTAAGGTCACGAACACCAATATTTGATGTCATGATGATTACCGTATTTCTAAAGTCAACACGTCTACCAAGACCGTCTGTTAAGATACCGTCATCAAGTACTTGTAAAAGTAAGTTGAAAACGTCTGGGTGAGCTTTTTCAATCTCATCCAATAAAATAACAGAATAAGGTTTACGTCTGATTTTCTCAGTTAATTGACCACCTTCTTCGTAACCAACGTAGCCCGGAGGCGCTCCAACTAAACGAGATACAGAGAATTTCTCCATATATTCAGACATATCGATTCTTACTAGAGAATCTTCTTTGTCAAATAGGTGAGTAGCTAGAACTTTAGTAAGTTCGGTTTTACCCACACCAGTTGGGCCTAAGAAGATAAACGAACCGATTGGTTTCTTAGGATCTTTAAGACCAACACGAGTACGACGAATAGCTTTTGCAAGTTTTTCGATCGCAGCATCCTGACCAATAACTTTACCTTGTAAATCGTCTGCCATTTTCATCAGTTTCTTACCTTCTGATTGAGCAACTCGGTTTACAGGAATACCAGTCATCATGGCTACTACTGCAGCTACATCATCCTCGGTTACTGGGTAGATTGTTTCATTAGTTTCTTTTTCCCACTGCTCTTTAGCAGTATCTAAATCTTCTAATAACTTCTTCTCAGTATCGCGAAGCTTGGCAGCCTCTTCGTACTTTTGTCTTTTGACAACTTTATTTTTTTCTTCCTTAATGTCCTCAATTTGTGCTTCTAACTTCACAATATTATCAGGAACATGGATATTATTGATGTGAACTCTTGCACCTACTTCGTCAAGAACATCAATAGCTTTATCTGGAAGGAAACGGTCACTGATATAACGATCAGAGAATTTAACACAAGCAGCTAATGCATCTTCAGAATAATCTACATGATGGTGTTGCTCATATTTTCCTTTGATGTTGTTCAGAATCTCTATCGTTTCTTCAGGTGTAGTAGGATCTACCATTACCATTTGGAAACGACGAGCTAATGCACCGTCTTTTTCAATATACTGTCTATACTCATCAAGAGTAGTAGCACCAATACATTGTATATCGCCACGCGCTAAAGCTGGCTTAAACATGTTGGAAGCATCTAATGAGCCTGAAGCACCACCAGCACCAACAATAGTATGAATCTCATCAATGAAAAGAATCACTTCTGGAGCTTTTTCAAGCTCGTTCATGACTGCTTTCATTCTTTCTTCGAACTGTCCTCTATACTTTGTTCCTGCTACTAAAGAAGCTAAGTCCAATGTAACAACACGTTTTCCGAAAAGAACTCGAGATACTTTTTTCTGTACAATACGCAATGCTAAACCTTCGGCTATAGCTGTTTTACCAACACCTGGCTCACCAATAAGGATAGGATTGTTTTTCTTTCTTCTAGAAAGCACCTGCGCTACGCGCTCGATTTCTTTGTCACGCCCAACAATTGGGTCCAACTTGCCTTCTTCTGCATAGCTAGTCAGATCACGACCGAAGTTATCTAAAACTGGGGTTTTAGATTTTTCTGTACTCTTTGATGACTCTGGGCGAGAGCTCCATGATCCACTGCCTTTCGCTTGTGGATCATCATCGTCTGTGCTCGACGATGCCTTTGGGTTTTGGTTTTCTCCTTGGAATTCGATCATTTCTTTGACTACATCATAGTTTACATCATAACGCTGTAATATTTGTGTGGCCAAATTATCTTCATCTCTTAATATTGACAGTAATAAGTGTTCTGTTCCTATTAGGCTTGATTTGAAGATTTTTGCCTCTAAGTATGTTATTTTGAGCGTTTTTTCTGATTGTCTCGTTAGTGGGATGTTAGCGAGATTCTTTACGTTGAAATTCGCAGTACTCTTAGTTGACTGTTCGATTGCATCTTTTAAGTCATTAAGGTTTACGTTCAACTTTTTAAGTAAAGTAATCGCATATCCCTCACCTTCACGGATCATACCAAGCAACAGGTGTTCTGTCCCGATGTAATCGTGTCCAAGGCGTAAGGCTTCTTCTCGGCTAAGCGAGATGACCTCTTTTACTCTGTTAGAAAATTTTGCCTCCATGGTTAGGGAATTTTAAATTATCATTATTCTAATGTAGAAATAATAAGATACAGAATTCAAAGCTAATTCAGAAATAAGGAGACTTAAATCTTAAATATTGATTATGGATTAATCGTAGTGTTTGTGAATTCTGTTATTTAAAATAAAGCATATATTTTCTATTAAACAATATTAACGCTCGATTAATTTACTAGAATTTGATTTTAATATGTGCAGGGCATTAGGACCTTCACAAAAAAGTAAATCTAAAATACTGAGGTTTTGGTCGAATTGTTCACCAAATACTTGAATATAGGCTTGCTGCTTAGTAAAAGTAGGAGAATCTGTTTTTGTGATTTTATTTCTTAAGTCTAAGATCTCATCACTAGTTTCTTTTTCGAAGGTTTTAGTGATCTCTATTTCGGTCTTAATTCCTAACAGTTTTGTGATCGATGCGAGTAAGTTCATGTTTAATTCAAAAAGCGTATCTACTTTTTTCGTTAAGACATTCTTAATTTCTTCTTCATAATATTCAAAATATGGAGATCTTCCATACGCTGTTACAATACTTCTCCAGTGTTTTATTGCGAAATTATCTTTATGATCAATTTTCACTTTTCTAAGAGGGCGTCCTTTATTGGCACCTTCTACTGGTACAGTTAATCGATCTACCTTTTGAGCAGTTTTTATGAAACAACGGTTTCGGAAACTTTGCTTTTGAAAGTTTTCGAACTTTTCAATGTATACTTTATCTGCTTTTGCGATAACGGTAAAATACTCTAGGTTAGGGAAGTAGTGTAAATCAATTAAAACCTGCATAGTGATGAAGAATAAAAAGGGCGTTACAATTATTATAACGCCCAATAAAATATTTTTTACTTGAAGCGGAACTTTAGGTAATGAACAGTATGTCCTAGTTCTGTGAATTGTTTTTCATAACGAGTCACAATACCATGATGTTCTTCCAATAAATCAGACTCGTAAAGGTCGAATGTTACTGCCTCAAGGTTTACCTTTTCTGAGACCAACGTTTCCACTGTATACTCAAATAGTGGTTTACTATCTGTTTTGAAACGTACTTGTCCTCCTTCTTTTAGTAGGTTCTTATACATATTTAGGAAACGAGGGTGTGTCATACGACGTTTAGCATCTCTATCTTTTGGACGAGGATCAGGGTGGATAATCCAAATTTCATCCACTTCTCCTTGTTCAAAATATTGTTCAAGGTTTTGGATATGGATTCTTAAAAATGCAGCATTTGTCAGACCTTTTTCGTCTACAACATTACCACCTTTCCATATTCTATCACCTTTGATATCTACACCGATAAAATTCTTGTCTGGGTATACCTGAGCAAGACCTGTAGTGTACTCTCCACGACCACAAGCTAGTTCAAGTACTACAGGATTATCATTCTTAAATACTTCTTTTCTCCAGTTACCTTTGATGTTATCATATAAAGGTTTTCCTGGTTCTATGATATAGTCTCGCGTTTCATTAATTGCGAACTTTTTTAATTTATGACGACCCATTTATCTAAAATTTTGTTTTTCAGTCTGCAAACATACAAAATCCCCTCAGAGCTTAGGTAATTTGTGATAGGGGTGATGGGTAATTATTGGGAAATATTCGGTTTTTTGTTGTATTTTCAATCCCAAATTGTGATTAACTGATATACTAACCCAACAGTTTTACCTGATTTGGTTAATCACCTTAACGTAAAATACGCCACAATTTAACTTATATGGCAAAAGTAATTTCTTTCGCAACCCAAAAAGGGGGCGTTGGTAAAAGTACGCTGCTTATGCTTACAGCTTCAGCGGTACACAATAGGACAAATAAGAAAGTTTTAGTGATCGATTGTGATCCACAAAAATCAGTAAAAGATATATTTACAACAGAAGGAGCTGACAAGGAGCAATCTTATGATGTTATTTCTTTCAATTGGAAACAGCCAAGGGCAGAAGAAAACTTTGATAAGACTTTAGCTTTAGCAGAGAAAAAATATGATGCTATTTTCCTAGATGTTCCCGGTAGAATTGAAGGTAAAGAGATTTATTTTTCAGTCTTGGTTTCTGATGTTGTGGTTGTACCTGTAGTGGCAAGTGTATTAGATATGAGAGCCACGATTCGTTTCTTGAAAACATTACCTATGATCAAAGAAATGAAAGAAAAGCAGGGATATAAATTTGATGTGTATGGTATTGTGAATAAAAAAGACCAAACAGTAGAACATCAAAAACTAAAAGAATTATCTGGAATAGGAGGAATGGAATTTTTCTATTCACCTATATCTAATTTAGTAAGATACAAAAGAGGTATTTCGACAGTATACGATATTACAGATCCAACATTGAAGGATGATGAGTTTAATCAATATTTTGATGAGTTCTGTACGAAATGTCTATTTTAAAAAAAGCCTCAGTGATATACTATCACTGAGGCTTTTTTTACCAATTTTTATAGGGGTTTTGCATTAGCAAAGCATTGTAATACTTTGTATCTCCTGTAACTTCTTTACCAAGCCAATCAGGTTTTATAAAATGCTCGTCTGTAGAAGAGAGTTCAATTTCAGCAACGGTAAGACCCTCATTATCTCCAGAAAATACATCTACCTCATAAGTATGATTATTGACTGATACATCATAACGTATTTTGTCAATTACACCACCTTCACAAAGCTTTAATAATTCGTTTACCTCTTCGACTGGAATTTCTTTTTCCCATTCATATCTGGATAAACCTTCATTATCAGATTTTCCTTTAATAGTAATAAAGCCCTTATCGCCTTTTATTCTTACTCGAACAGTTTTGTTTTCATCGCTATGGATATACCCTTGAACAATTCTGTTAGACTGATCTGCGATACTTGGATCAAAATTGTTGACTAAAAACTTTCTTTCTATTTCTAATGCCATGTGTGTATTATTCTAATCCTGCTGCTTTGAATGCATTTTGAAGATCATCAATCAAATCATCTAAGTCTTCAATACCAACAGAAATTCTAATGAATCCATCATCAATACCAAGTTCTTTTCTTGTTTCTGCAGGAATAGAAGCATGTGTCATGATTGCAGGATGTTCAATTAAACTTTCAACACCACCAAGACTTTCGGCTAAAGTGAATAGCTTACAGTTGGATAAGAACACTTTTGTTTGTTCTAAATCAGCTTTTAATGTAACCGAAATCATTCCTCCGCCTTTTTTCATTTGCTTTTTAGCTAATGCAAAATCAGGGTGCGATGGAAGGTGAGGGTAATATACTTTTTCAACAAAAGGATGTTGTTCTAACCATTCAGCAATCTTTGAAGCATTTTCACAGTGTCTGTCCATTCTAACCCCAAGAGTTTTTAATCCTCTATTCACTAAGAAAGAATCAAATGGTCCTTGAACTGAACCTACTGCATTTTGAAGGAAAGTAAGCTTTTCTTCCAATTCTTCATTTTCACCGACAATTACAACACCGCCTACAACATCTGAATGTCCATTGATATATTTTGTTGCAGAGTGTGTTACTAGATCAAAACCAAGTTCTAATGGTCTTTGAAGATAAGGAGTGGCAAAAGTATTATCACAAACGGTAATGATATTATGAGATTTTGCTACTTCGGCTACTTTTTCTAAATCAACCAATCTAAGCATAGGGTTTGTAGGTGTTTCTGCCCATATCATCTTGGTATTTGATTTAATCTCAGATTTTAATGTATCAATATCATTGAGATCAATAAAAGAGAACTCTAGTTTAGAAGAAAACTTTCTTACTTTATCGAATAAACGGAACGTACCACCATATAAGTCGTTCATGGCGATAACATGTGATCCGCTTTCCAGCATATCTAAAATAGTTGCAGCTGCAGCAAGTCCACTAGCAAAAGCATATCCCTTTTTACCTCCTTCTAATGCTGCAACTGCATCTTCGTAAGCATACCTTGTTGGGTTATGAGAACGCGTATATTCAAAACCTTTATGTTCACCCGGAGCAGTTTGTGCATAGGTAGAAGTAGCATATATTGGGGGGATTACCGCACCTGTTGTAGGATCCGGTTCTTGTCCTGCATGAATTGCAGTAGTTGAGAAACCGTATTTTTTATTCTTTTCCATATTGTAATCTATTGCTTATCTTTCATCAAATTTAACCACAATCTTATATAAACCTATGACTTCAATGGGGTATTGTAGACATCTTTTGATTTTACTTTGTCTATTTTCTCTTATTAGCTGTGCTTCTTCTATGGAAAAGGAATGGAAAAACCTTGAAAAAAAGTATCTGAAAGATGGTGTACCAATGAAAGTATATCATGCAGCATTAGATACAATGGAAGTAAATTATTTATCTGTCAATGCACTAGACACTACATCTCATCTCACTTTTATTTTTATTCATGGTGCACCTGGAAGTGCAAATGACTTTGGGAAGTTTCTAAAAAATGATAGCATCCGTCATCTTGGAAGTGTTTTGTCTGTAGAGCGTTTAGGGTATGGTAGCGAGAAAGGACATGAAATAGATGATATTTCTTTACATGCAAAGAGTATACATGCAGTGATGGACGATTGGGATAAAATAAAAGGAAAGTCTCAAAGTTACATTTTAGTAGGGCATTCTTACGGAGGTCCAATAGCTGCTTATGCAAGTATTGGTGAGGAAAAAAGAGTGAATCACATTGCTTTGTTAGCTCCTGCTATGTCTGCTGAATTAGAGCCTATGAAATGGTATTCGAGGTGGGCCCAGAGTAAAGTGATTTATTCGATACTTCCTTCTTCATTTAAGGTGGCTACTGATGAGAAAGCACATCATGCTGCAGCTCTTAAGATAATTGAAAACGATTGGTCACAAATTGAAGTACCGACAACAATTGTACATGGTAAAAAAGATGGATTGGTTCCTTTTGCAAATATGGAATTTGTAGAAGAAAAGTGGAAAGCTCCATTAGAAACTCAAGTATTAGAGAAGAAAGGCCATATATTTCCTTTTACAGACCCTGAAATAGTAGTAGATTTATTGATCCAATTAGGAAATCGAACAGAGCTATAATTTTTTAAACCATATAATAAAGAACATCCCCCTTATGACCATCGAAGGAGAAAACCAAGAATTTCCCATGGAAGAACTTTCAGAAGAACAGTCTTCTCATGAGGAAGTAACAGATAAACCAAAAAAATCGAACTGGAAATATATTGTATTGGGAATATTGATTCTCCTAATAGGTACTTTTTTATGGTGGACAAGATCATTACCCACTACACCAATGTGGGTTACTTTACCAAGTAGTCCAGGAATTTTAATTGGTTCTGAAAATGTGTTGTCTTCATGGAAAGAAATTAGAGATTCTGAGTGGGATGAAAGTATTTCTGAAGCTTTAACTCCTGGTAAAAGGAAGGTGTATCAAAGTGCAGTAGGAGAAAATTCTTTTTTACACCTTTTGATGTCTGATTATCCCGCGATTTGTGGAATGTATCAAACAGAAAAAGAAGGGAAGGCTATAATTGGAGTAGTTAATTTAGGTTGGAAAGTAAAGCTGACTCACAACTTAAGGTTCATACTAGGGAAAAAATTCATTCTAGAATCACAGGTTTTTGGAGATCAGGTATTGGTTACAAGCTTAAAAAGAAATAATCATACATATGGATATTATTTCGTGTATAATAATCTCTTGGTTTTTACAACTCATCAATCATTAGCAAAAAGATCGATAGAATCTATTGAAGAGGGAGGAGAGTTAACAGATTTATCTGGCAAATCTTTTACAGAAGGAGCCTTGTTTGAAGTATGGGCACATCCATCTGCAGTTTACTCATTAATGGAAAGCTATTTTGTAGAACCGTTGGTTTCTATCAAAGGATTGGGTAAATTATTAGGCTATCAACATTGGGTGTGGAATAAAGAAGAGAAACAACTTAGAGCATCAATCACCACACAGCAAAAAGGATTTTCTTTAGAGTCCGTATGGTGGATGTGGTCAGGAACACAATCTTCGAAAGAATTGCTAACAGTAATACCTAAAGATGTAACTATGGCTTCTCAATGGGGACTATCCAATAAAATTAATGAAAGGAGAGCCGCCTTGAAAAGAGCAGGAGTAGCACCTTGGGAAGTGATAGAACAGCGTTTAAAGATTGATATCGCAAAGGATTTTGATAGTTGGCTAGGAGACGAAGCCGCTTGGGTGAAATTATTACCAAGTCAACTAAAAGGGAAAGATGGAGAGGTGATGTTACTTAAAACAGATAACCCTGCATTGGCCTCAGAAAAATTGAGAGATTTAAACGAATTGATTGAAAAACAAACTTTGGAGCGTTTTTCGGAGTTAAAGTATAGAGGGTTTGCCATTGGTTATTTAGGAATTGAAGACCTATTACCAAGAATTTATGGTGAAGCTTTCGATAGAATTAAAAGACCATATTACACTGTTTTAGGAAATGCAGTAGCCTTTTCGAATCATCCACTTTCATTAAAGCGATTAATTGATGCTAAGTTGGATAACAAAACTATTGATATCGATTCTAGAACCATTCCGAAATCTGCGATGTACTTCTGGGGACAAGGTGAGGCATTATATCAGGATTTGCCATTATGGATTGATCAAGAAGGATTGAAGTTGATGAGAAATAAAAAGACTTTAATGGGGAGTATTGTCAATTTTGAAGGCGTACTATCTCCACGATCTAAATTCAATGGAGCTTCATTTGTAACATTCCAATATGGTGATGAAAAGGAAGCTCAAATTACACTAGAACAATTAAAAAGGGAGCAGACCGCATTAGACGAGAAGAAAATATCAGCATACCTTGATGAGAAAGAAATGCCTCAACAAAAAGCATTTATGATTGCTGCACCAAAGGTGGCAGATGATAATAACATGATAAAATTTAAATAACCGAAAACCATAAAACACATGTCAGACAAAAAAAATAAAATCAACGAAGAAGAAGTAGAACGTATTAAAGAAGCGTTTCAGAAAAAAGATTGGTCAGAAATTAAGAGTGCCAACTCATGGGTAATCTTTAAAGTGATGGCCGAATTTGTAGATGGCTTTGATAAATTGGCGAAAATAGGTCCTTGTGTATCTATTTTTGGTTCAGCAAGAACAGCCCCTGATCATAAATATTACAAGATGGCCGAAGAAGTGGCCAAACTTTTAGTAGAACATGGGTATGGTGTAATTACAGGTGGTGGACCAGGAATTATGGAAGCAGGCAATAAAGGTGCTTTCGAAGCAAAAGGTAAGTCTGTAGGTTTAAATATCGAATTACCTTTTGAGCAAGATGGGAATCCATATATTGATAGAGATAAGCTGATTAACTTTGATTATTTCTTTGTTAGAAAAGTAATGTTTGTAAAATACTCACAGGGCTTTATTGTAATGCCTGGAGGATTGGGAACTTTAGATGAACTTTTCGAAGCTTATACTTTGATTCAAACTAAAAAAATAGGGAAGTTTCCAATTGTATTAGTTGGTAAAGAATATTGGCAGGGATTGCTTGATTGGATCAAATCTACGTTGCTAGAAAAAGAGAAAAATATTAGTGAAGGAGACTTGGATCTTATTCATCTAGTAGATACACCAAAAGAAGCTGTGAAAATAATTGAAGATTTTTACGGGAAGTATTTACTGTCTCCGAACTTCTAAAAGGATATTTTACCTTATATTTGGCACCTCAATCATACGATTGGGGTGTTTTTTTATATAAGATCGACGATTTAACCCATACTTTAACTTTAACAGGTAGATAATTTGTTAACTAATGCATTTATATTCAGATCTTAATAATAAATAACCCGACCTTTGTTGTTAAATCTATTTCCTTGTTTATCAAGCATGAAATCATATTTGTGGTTTATTTTAGGAGTAGTGTCAGCTGTTTTATTGACATATGCTCCACAATTTATTTCTCCTAAAAAAGAAATGGTTACTGAGAAAGTAATTGTTGCAGAAGGACATCAGCAAAGTTATGAAGTTGAAATGCCTTCTGAGTTTGAATTTTGTGGAGAGAAAGTACCCTTGGAAGATCCTGATGTTTACGAACGTTTTGATCGTGAATTGTATGTAAATTCTTATTGGCATTCACATACAATTTTGGTATTAAAGAGAGCACAAAGATGGTTACCAACATTAGAAAAGATATTAAAAGAAGAAGGTGTTCCTGACGATTTTAAATACTTGTGTATTATTGAAAGTGACTTGATGAGAACCGCAAGATCGGGAGCCGGAGCCTCAGGTTTCTGGCAGTTTATGTCGAGCACTGCAAGAGAATATGGTTTGAAGGTAACCAAAGAAGTAGATGAACGCTATCATGTAGAAAAAGCTACATATGCAGCTTGTGCATATCTTAAGAAGGCAAAGGAAAAATTGGGTTCTTGGACCCTTGCTGCAGCAGCTTATAACAGAGGAGTATCTGGTATTCAGAGAGGTCTTAGAGATCAGAAAGTAGAAAATTATTATGATCTTTTACTGAATGAGGAAACTTCAAGATATGTATTCCGTATCTTAGCGCTCAAAGAGATCATGATGTATCCTGAGAAATATGATTTTGAGCTATCGACGCATCAATTATATATGCCTCATGAACTTAGATCGATAAAAATAAAGAAAAGTATTCCTGACCTTGCTACCTTTGCAAAAGAACAGGGATATAACTATAAAATCCTTAAGAGATACAATCCGTGGTTAAGGTCAAATAAATTGACTGTTAAACATGGAGATACGTATATTATTACATTGCCGGTGAAGGCAAAGTAGTCTGAAAAGAGAATTCTTAAATGAGTAAAAACGCTAATATTGTCGCAATAGTAGGTAGACCAAACGTTGGTAAATCTACTTTATTTAATCGTTTGGTGGAACGCAGAGACGCTATCATGGATAATGAAAGTGGTGTAACGCGTGACCGACACTATGGACAGGCCGAATGGACGGGGAAAAAATTCACGGTTGTTGATACAGGTGGATATGTAGTAGGTTCTGAAGATACTTTTGAAGAAGCAATTCGCGAACAAGTAGAAATTGCTATTGATGAAGCTTCAGTATTACTATTTGTAGTAGATGTAAACACAGGTTTAACAGATTTGGATCGTGATTTTGCCCAACTACTGAGAAGAAGCCAAAAGCCAATCTATTTGGTGGCTAATAAGGCAGATTCATCAGAAAAGGTGATGCATGCTGTAGAGTTCTATGAACTTGGTATGGGTGATCCAATGGCCATTGCTTCTGCTTCTGGTTTTGGTACAGGTGATCTTCTTGATGAAGTAGTATCTAATTTCCCTGAAGAAGAAGAAGAGGAAGAAGAAGAAATTCCAAGAATCTCTGTGATCGGTAGACCAAACGTAGGTAAATCATCATTAACTAACCTTCTTTTAAATAAAGAAAGAAGTATCGTTACTGATATTGCTGGTACTACAAGAGATGCAGTAGATGCAAGATATAAAGCTTTCGGTAAAGAATTTATCCTTACTGATACAGCCGGACTAAGAAGAAAAACAAAGGCAAAAGATAACGTAGAATTCTATTCAGATTTACGTACGATCAAAGCTATTGAAAGATCAGATGTCTGTGTTGTTGTTCTTGACGCAACAAGAGGTATTGAGTCTCAAGACTTGAGTATCATTAATCTTGCTATTAAGAACAAGAAAGGCGTTGTCATCATGGTGAATAAATGGGATTTGATTGAGAAAGAAACTAACACTGCTAGAGATTTCGAAAAGAAAATTCAAGAGCGTTTAGGTGGAGCTTCTTATATTCCAATTATCACTACTTCAGTATTGGAAAAACAACGTATCTCAAAAATCATTGATAAGGCGATCGAAGTATTCGAAAACCGTAAGATGAAAGTAATGACTTCAGCATTGAATGAAATCATTGGTAGAGAGATTGACCGTCGTCCACCTCCAGCACACCGTGGTCACCATATCAAAGTGAAATATATTACGCAATTGCCTATTCATACTCCGGTATTTGCGTTCTTCTCAAATTATCCAAGACATGTAAAAGGACCTTATAAGTCTTTCTTGGAAAATAAAATTAGAGAGCATTTTGGTTTTGAAGGTGTACCAATGGGTATTGTATTCAAAGAAAAATAAAAAGTTAACTAGTTCAGTTAAACTGTTTATATTAAAGCTGTTGGGGTTTATTATGATAAGTCTCAACAGCTTTTTTGTCTTCTGTAAACTTGATGAGATACATGACGTTAAAAAAATTAGAACTCATTTCATTCCATCTGTCGTCATTCATGAAAAAAAGATTCATATATATATTATTTTTTGGGTTATTATTTTCTTGCTCAACAGTCACAGAAGAGATAATTCCTACTACACCTAAGAATCCATCAACATCAAAAACTTATGCAGTAAAAGTGAGTCAGGAAGTGTCTGATTCGATTAGCACTTTGGGAAATATATCGTTATTGATTAATGGGGAAAAACCATCTGATAACTTTTTTAATAAGCATAATTTAAGTGTATATCTAGTAAGATTTAGCACTCAAGAAAAGTTTGATCTTAAGATGAATACAATTAATAACTTTGGTGAAGGTGTATATAAATTGGTAATATCAATAGCAAAAAAGCATGCCCCAGTGAAGTCTAAAGTTAGATTACCAGATTTCAATCATAAAAAACATTCCTTAGACTCTAGTTCAATAATTACTTTATCACCAACGCATATTACGAAAATTAATATCATAGTGAATTAATTTCTTATAACTTTGGGGAGTGTTAAAGTAGTTCGAAAAAGATAAGATGATTAAAACAAAAATGATAATAGCAGCTTTATGTTGTTTTGCACTTTTCTCTTGTGGAGAAGGGAGTTCAGATAATACAAGTACTGAGGCTGTTGTTAAAGATAATCCTATACCGGTATTTAATGCAGATTCTGCATATAGCTATGTTCAAAAACAAGTAGACTTTGGTCCAAGAGTACCCAATACTATGGCTCATGATATGTGTGGAGCATACATAGCTAACGAGTTGGAGCGATTTGGTGCCATTGTGACAGAACAACCTTTAATGGTTACCGCTTATAATGGAACAACATTAAACGGGAAAAATATTATTGGTAGTATTAATCCAGATGCAAAAACAAGAATCATCTTAGCTGCACATTGGGACACAAGACATGTTTCTGATCAAGATGAGGATGCTTCTGTTCATAACCAACCCGTAATGGGAGCCAATGATGGTGGAAGTGGGGTAGGTGTTTTGCTAGAAGTAGCAAGAGCAATCAATTCTTTTTCAACTAAACCAAATATTGGTGTTGATATAATCTTCTTCGATGTAGAAGATTATGGTAGACCTGCATTTGAGGAAGATCAGTCTGGGGATTCTGGATATTGTTTGGGATCAAAATATTGGGCAGCCAATCCACATAAAGAAGGTTACCAAGCTTACTATGGTATTTTATTGGATATGGTTGGAGCAAAGAATCCAACTTTCTTAAGAGAGGGCGTATCAATGTATTTTGCTCCAAGAATAGTAAAGAAAGTTTGGAAAACTGCTGAAAGAAAAGGTTTCGGAAGTATGTTTTTAAAGCAAAATGGTCCTCAGTTAACAGACGATCATTTATATGTAAATGAAATTGCCAAGATCCCTATGATCGATATTATTGATCTTGATCCAACAGGACAGCATACATTCTTTGAGCACTGGCACACCCAAGATGATACAATGGAAAACATTGATAAAAAATCATTGGAAGCAGTTGGTGTTACATTATTACAAGTGTTATACAACGAGTAAAAACATAAATTTACAGTATTAAAAGGCTAGTTTAACGTATAAGTGAACTAGCCTTTTTTATGTTGATTATCTAGTAACAGTACTATATGTACATAAAATGATGCTATATGTACATTTGTTGATTGAAATATGCTTCAGAGTGGATTATTAGTGAAAGTTTGTTCAATTTAATTTTAAATGAAACGCCTCATACTAATCAAACCTATGAAAGACTGCTTAATTAGTGTGTAGCAAATAGAATTAAATTATTACTTAACCTCTCATTTTCCATTTATGGATATTGAGAAACAGCATTGTGCTGAACTTTTTTAAAATTATGACTTACTCAACTTTAAATTCCATCGCAAAACAAAAAGTAATCAACTCCATTTTATCAGACGATAAAAAACGAAAGAAGTGGAACAAAGCCACAGAATGGCTAAAGTCACAAATGATCGAGTGGGAAATGCAAAAATTATAATTAATAGATAGGAAGCTGATTTACGGTTAATGTGAATCAGCTTTTTTATTAACAATTGATAGATAACAAATTTAGTTTTAGAAATAAAGCCAATGTAAATTTCGTTGAATGCTAAACTAAAAACGTATTTATTACCTACTGTCATGAAAAAAGTTATAATCTTTTTCCTGGTTTTATTAATCAATCAAATCTCTACAGCCCAAGACAAAAATGATAAGTTAGGATCTTGGTATGTATATAATGGATTTTATAAGTTGAGTCCTAAATGGGAACTATTCTTTGAAGGACAATTACGTACCTATGAATTCATATCTGAACCTCAGAGCTTTTTTGTTAGGCCTTTTCTGAGTTATTATGTAAAAGATGATCTTCAGTTTGGTATTAGCCAAGAATATCATTCAAATTGGTCTGAAGAAGCTCCTGATCACCCATCAATTAATACCTCAGAATATAGAACAACCTTACAGGCTATAACCACTCAACATTGGGGCAGGGTTCATCTTCAGCATAGATATAGGTATGAGTTGAGGTTAATTGAAAACGATTTTAAGACAAGAGCAAGATATAGACTCCAAGTTGGAATTCCACTAACGGACCGTACTATGAAAAAGGGAGTTGTGTTTACAACTTTTGGTAATGAGATTCTGATGGATGTAACACCTAATGTGAATTTTAATCAGAATAGATCATATTGTATGTTGGGTTATCAGTTAACACCTACACTAAACCTTCAGTCAGGTTACATGTATCTATCCAAAAATGGACATAATAATGAACACAGGTTTCAGTTATTTATTACTCAGAAATTAAAGTTCTACAATTAAAAAAAGCCAATCTGCATAAAGTAGATTGGCTTTTTTCTTTTGAATGTAATATTCAAGAATCTATTCTTTAATATCCAATTGGATACTTAAGTCTTTTAATTGTTGAGCATCAGCAGCTGATGGAGACTCGATCATTACATCTCTACCTGAAGTGTTTTTCGGGAATGCGATGAAGTCACGGATAGAATCCACACCACCAAATAATGAACAAAGACGGTCGAAACCTAAAGCGATACCACCGTGAGGAGGAGCACCATATTCGAACGCGTTCATTAAGAAACCAAATTGCTCTTGTGCTTCTTCTGGAGTAAATCCAAGTGCATCGAACATATTTGCTTGATCCCCTTTATCATGGATACGGATTGAACCACCACCAACTTCAACACCGTTGATGACCATATCGTAAGCATTTGCTCGCGCATTGTAACGATCAGTTTTCAAGATTTCAGCATCTTCTGGAAGAACTGAAGTGAATGGGTGGTGCATTGCATGGTAATGACCAGTTTCTTCGTCTTTTTCGAACATTGGGAAGTTCACAACCCAAAGTGGAGAGAATTCTTGACGGTTTCTTAAACCTAAACGCTCACCCATTTCTAAACGAAGCTCACACATTTGCTTACGCGTAGTATCCAACTCACCAGATAAAACTAATAGTAAGTCGCCTGCTTCAGCACCTGCTTTTTCAGCCCATGCTTTCAAGTCGTCTTGTGAGTAGAATTTATCTACAGAAGATTTGAATGAACCGTCTTCGTTACATTTCACATAAACAAGACCTTTTGCTCCGATTTGAGGACGTTGTACCCACTTCGTTAACTCATCCACTTGCTTACGAGTGTATGATGCACAACCTTTAGCACAGATACCTAAAACAATCTCAGCAGAATCAAATACTTTGAATCCTTTGTTTTGAGCTACATCGTTTAAGTCTACGAATTTCATTTCGAAACGAGTATCAGGCTTATCCGAACCATAGTCACGCATAGCATCAGCATACTCCATTCTTGGGAATTCAGGAAGTTCGATGTTTTTCACCATTTTGAAAAGGTGACGCATCATTCCTTCAAAGTTGTTGATGATATCCTCACGATCAACGAATGCCATTTCACAGTCAATTTGAGTAAACTCAGGTTGACGGTCAGCACGTAAATCTTCATCACGGAAACATTTAACAATTTGGAAGTAACGGTCCATACCACCTACCATCAATAACTGCTTAAATGTTTGAGGTGATTGAGGTAAAGCATAAAATTCACCTGGGTTCATTCTTGATGGTACTAAGAAGTCACGAGCACCTTCAGGAGTAGACTTAATTAAAACAGGAGTTTCTACTTCAATAAAATCTTGATCTGATAAGTATCTTCTAACTTCTTGTGCAATCTTGTGACGTAAAATTAATTTTTCACGAACAGGATTACGACGAATATCTAAGTAACGATACTTCATACGAAGCTCATCACCACCATCTGTTTCGTCTTCAATTTTGAATGGAGGAGTTTGAGCCTCATTCAAAATTACTAAATCGCTTAAACGCAACTCAATATTACCAGTAGGGATATTAGGGTTTTTAGCCGCTCTTTCGATTACTTCACCTGTAGCTTGTAATACAAACTCACGACCCACTTTACGAGCAGTTTCTAATAGTGCTGCAGCTGCATTACCATCATCTTCAATTAACAACTGAGTGATACCGTAACGGTCACGAATGTCAATCCAGATTAAACCACCTTTATCACGAATAGCTTGTGCCCATCCGCTCAATGTCACCTTTTGCCCAATATGGCTTTCACGGAGTTCTCCGCAGTTATGCGTTCTAAGCATTTTATATTATTTTTTGTTTCTGTCTTGTCGAAATTATCGAACGCAAAAATAAGGAGTTGGAACCGCACTTCGAAACGATTTAATCAACCTTTTTTGACATCCCACACCTTTTTCTCATTTTTTTTGAAAAAAACGCATAAATATCCCTAAAAACGATAAGAATTTCTATTCGTCCTCTACTGTATATGTATTGATTAAGTAATCTAGAGTGATATCAATTTTATCTGTGGGTACTACTCTTGTGATTAATCCTAGATCTTCAGCTTGCTTGGCAGAGAATAATTCAGAAGAATTGATATTCAATTTATTAGTGAAAGCAGTATTTTCTGTGGCATAAGAAAGGTCGTAGGCTTTCAAGAATGAAGAACTAATAAAATTAGCTGTTCCTTCTATTACTGCAACAGTCATTGCTCTCATGTTTTGAATCATCTGCGTCAGCTTAATAAAGTAATCACTTTTTAGAATCTTGTTTGCACTGAAGCTTTTGTCATCGATGGGAAATTTTGGAAGAAAATAATTTTCTTGAACCGTTCGTAAAATGACCATATCAATGCTAGTATCTGTATTAATTTT
Organism: Flammeovirga agarivorans; assembly: GCF_012641475.1. Lineage (NCBI taxonomy): Bacteria > Pseudomonadati > Bacteroidota > Cytophagia > Cytophagales > Flammeovirgaceae > Flammeovirga > Flammeovirga agarivorans. The sequence continues at coordinate 28,194 of NZ_JABAIL010000015.1, forward strand.
TTCTAGGGTATTAATAATATCTAAAGTGAATTTCTGTGATAATTCATTTAAACAAAAATTAGGGACATATATAGTCACAACATTGTTCTTGCGAATACTGTGTATTTTACTTTGGTAGTTCATAATATGGATTAGTAAAATAGTATGTAGATGAAAATCAAGGTGTTATTTATTTCAATATGAAGTTGGATAAATATTAATGTATAGTTTTCGCTTACTGATCGTTAATACATCGTCGTTATCAATAACAAAAGTAATTAGTAGTTTAAGGAAATAAAGTGACGATGGTTATTAAAATTTAATAACAAATATTTGTAAATAGATGAATTGAAATTCACTTATAGTTTGTGATGTTATAATACTGTACACAGAGAATGGAATGAATTGAACCAATTAGAAATCGAATTCGTCTTCGTCTTCTTCCTCAATAAAATCGATATCTAATAATTGTTCAATATGTGTGATTTCTACTTCCTCGCCTAGGTAGAACTCAGCAAAGCTACTATAAATTTCTTGGGGTGTCATACCACCTTCTCTTAAAGCTTTGATTGAATCAGCTCCATCAGATTTAGATAGTTTTTCTCCTTTTTCATCAACTAATAGTGGATGGTGAAGAAATTCTACTTCTTCAAAGTTTTCTAGTTCGAGCTTATTTCCGAGAAAGATTTGAGCAGCTGAAGACTCAACAAGGTCTTCTCCTCTAACAATAAAATCAATTCCATCATCTTCATCGTCAATAAGTGATGCCAATTGATACGAGAAAAGGCCATCTTTTCGTCTGATGATAAAGTCTTTCATAACAGCATCAACATCGATAGCAAGATCGCCAATAAATAAATCTTCTAATAAAATAGGTGTAGGCGTAGTTTTAATCCTTACGGCATTGTCACTACTGAAAGGGAGGTTTAAGTCTCTACATTTACCAGTGTATAAACCAGAGGGAGATTGCTCAAAAACTTCTTTTCTAGAACAATTGCAGGCAAATAAATCGCCTTGTTCTTTGAGTTTGTCAAAAGCTTGTTGATAGCGATGATAGCGTAATTCTTGTGACCAATTTTTTTTGAAGTCATCTACACTAAAAGGGCCTTGATCATAATCTAGCCCTAACCAATCAATGGTTTGAAAAATATCTTCAATGTATTCGTCTCTAGCTCGAGTACTGTCAATATCATCAATGCGTAAAAGTATTTGACCATCTTCAGATTGTCTTGCCAAAATCCAAGTTAAAAGGAATGAATAGGCATTGCCAATATGTAAATAACCGGAAGGTGTTGGTGCAAATCTCGTACGCATTGATATAATAATTTCATTGAAAATATCTACAAAGGTACATAGTAGATTCGAATTAGTTGATACGGGTACGGGTTAATTTAATTCAATAAAAACAAGAGATTAAATTAATTTGATTTAGCCATCAAACGGTATGAACCCATGAAAACTAACGAAAGAACGAAGACACAAGCAAGTAATTCCATAAGACTATAGTTTAGAGGTTGAATTTAGTATTGTATGTCCTAAGACATTTATTATTACGAGTAAGACAAGATTTTGTATGATATAATTATCGTGAATTAATGTTTATTAGGTAAAGAGCTCTCTATCTGTTAGTAAAGGTAAAAAAAATACACCACCATAATTTTATCGGAGTTCATTTTTCTTGATATAGTCCAATAAAATCACAGCAGTGTATTATGTTAGGTGCTAGAGTTGACTAACTTTCTAATTGATCAACGGCATAAGCATAAGCTCCTAGAGAAATCGCTTCACTAGTTCCTAATGAAGAAATACCTACACCAATTTTAGGGTTGGCATCATACTTTACAGTTTTATCACTGAAAGGTACTTTAATCTCTAACTGGTTATTTGTCACGAACTTCTCTGTCTCAGTTTCGCTAGTTAGGTCGAATACTTCCATTACTAAACGATCAGTTCCAGAGTTGTATTTAGATTTCATCTCAGCTAAAGTTGCTGGCATAAATAATTCGTGAGCACCAGATAATCCTCCACCAATGACTACAATTGCATCGATAGTTGTGGCTAAAGTACAAAGAACATCACCTAAGTTTTCTCCTAATGTGTCGAAAGACTTTTGTGCGCTCTTATTATCACCTTCTTGGATACCTTTTGCGATTTCAAAGATATCTTTTGGTGTTAGTTCTGCATTATCTACACCTGAGAATTCTTTGTAAAATCTTTGTATAGCTCTAATACAAGAAGCTTCTTCAGCATTGATATGGTCTAATACCTTCGAAGGCATCAACCAGATTTCACCACCCATACTGTTATCGCCAATGTGAAGTTTGTTGTCAGAAACAACACCTCCACCAAGACCAGTACCTAGTGTGATACCAATAATATTTTTGTATTGCTTGTCGCTACCATTTGCTTTAAGCTTAGCATTGATTTCTGGTAAAATACCACCAATTGCTTCACCGTAAGCAAACAAGTCACCATCATTGTTAATAAATGCAGGAATACCAAATTGTTCTTCTAACATTGGTCCAAGTGCCACACCACCTCTGTATCCAGGAAGGTTTTGAAGGTCGCCAATGATACCGTTCGGGTAATCAGCAGGACCAGGGAATGCAAAACTGATAGCTTCTGGTTTTTTATCGCCTAATTGTTGGATGACATGATTAAAGCCATCAAGGATGTTTTGTAAACTTTTCTCTAGATTGTCACCGTTAGAAGGTAGTCTATGCGGATCAACGATCATTTTTCCGCCTTGCATTGCTGAAAATACGAAGTTAGTGCCACCTGCATCAAGTGTTAGGACAATTTGTTTTTTCTCTTGTATTGACATCGTTGTTATTGTATAGTTTTATTTCTGTTCAGTAGTAATCAATTTCACCTCAAATGGAGACATTTTCACATACAAATTTCGGTGATTCATCACTTTGATATCTGTATTTCTTGATAATATGACCGAATGCTGATCAAATACTTGATGAGCGTTCATTTCAAAGCAGTAAAAATCAAGTTCAGATATATCATCTTGGAATTCAACCGATATAGCTTTACTTGTTTCCGCTAAATTGACCATCAAAGTTACATATTCATTATTTAATGTAATAGCACCTACTGCATAAAAGTTATGATGATTTTTATTATCCATTTTGATAATTCGACTGCCTTTAGGAATATATTTTGACATCCATGACCAAGTGTAATACCAAGGTCGATTATTTAATTCGGTCGAATCTTGATATAGAGTATCTCCAAGAGAATTAAACATACCCCATCTTATCAGCTGTGATTTGTTCCCATCACTCGCTTCTGTAAACATAGCATCATCTAAATTCCAAGCGACAATAGCATCTGCTCCGTCATTTAATAATTGAATACTTCCTACGGTGGTATTGATCGCATACTTAGTTGTATATACCGCAGACTGTGAGTTTCGGCTTGTTCTTCCATCATGAATCACAGAATCGCTTTGTTGTAATGCATATTCTGTGATAAATAGCGGATGTGCTAATTGCTGAATAGATTCAGATGAAATATTCAAAGCAGAATCAACGCGGTCATTGAGTATGGACTGTTCTGTTAGTATGGCATGTATATCATAAGCACCAATTTTTTCATGTAGCTCCTTTTGTGTTTTACCTAGCCATTCTTTTCCTTCAGTATCTTTATTTGGCATACTCCATTGTGGATCAGAACTTGGACCCATAATTTTTACATATTGATTTAATTCCTTCTTGTTTAATTGTTGATGAAGCATTTCTATTATTTCTTTCCAATGTTCCCAATCTCCTTGAGTCTTGGCTTTGAATGTATTCGGAGCATCAACAATTGTATAATACTTAATGCAAGTATATTTTTTTTTCTTAATGAGGTGATGTAAAAATTGACCAATCATTTCTACCCATTGATCATAATTGTTTTGGTTGAATTGCCATGATGGGTTCCATTCTCCTAAAATGACGGTAATATTCTCTCTCTGACAATAATCTAGTACTCTATATAATGCATGCATCTCATGTCTGTCAAAACTGAGTACGGGTATACCATTGTTGTCTAACCTCCTAAAGTAACGATCTTGAGAGTTATCAAGAATTCTAATAATTGATGGCTGCATGTAGTCTAATTTCTGAAATAAGAACTGCCATCGTTTTGGGTCTTTCATTAAGTAACCCCAAGGATCTCTAGGAGCATCTGCATGTATATAAGTAGACCATTGAACTCCAAAGCCTTCGAAATGATCATTTACTATATTTTTTTGGTCGAACTGTACACTATAGTCTGTTTTTTCTTCTTTGCAGGAGAATAAGAAAAGGTGAATCACAAGAAGAATGAGTAGGGTAGAGTGTTTTTTGGTCATAGAATGCTATTACAATTTTTCATTTGTAACAAAATCTACATAAATGATGATGAAAAACTGCTGAAATATTCGAATAATGTAATGATCTATAAAAAAAAGTCACATCAATTCCATTTAAATAATTAAAGTCATTTCAAAATTGAAAAAGAATGTACAAATTCCGCCGCGATTGAAATAAATCAACAATTAAACGAACACTTTCAAAAATATATACTTATCATGACAACAGTTACATTAGGTATCGACGTTGGGGGAACTAATACTAAGATCGGTTTTGTAGACCGTCACGGTAGATGTTTGGCTAGTACTCACATTCCTACAGGTGCAGACAAACCATTCGATAACTTCTTAAAAGACGTTTTTTCTACAGTAGAAGAACTGAAAAAAGAAGCTGGTGAAATCGAAATGGTAGCAGTAGGTATTGGAGCTCCAAACGCAAACTATTATACAGGTAAAATTGAAAAAGCCGTAAACCTTAAAGGTTGGGGTGAGGAAGTAGCTATCGCTGATTTAATGCAAGAGCACTTCAAAGTTCCTGTAGCTATTACAAATGATGCAAACGCTGCTGCTTTAGGTGAAATGAAGTTTGGTGTTGCTCAAGGAATGAAAAACTTCTTAGTTGTTACTTTAGGTACTGGTTTAGGAAGTGGTATCATCGTAAATGGTGACTTACTTTACGGTCATGATGGTTTTGCTGGTGAGTTAGGACACATCAACGTAGTTGAAGACGGTCGTATCTGTGGCTGTGGAAGAAGAGGTTGTTTAGAAACATATGTTTCAGCAACGGGTATCAAGCGTACTATGTTTGAACTGTTAGCAGATAACAACGGTAGTAGCTTACTTTCTAATAAAACATTTGAAGACTTAGAAGCAAAAGATATTTTTGATGCTGCTGAGCAAGGTGACGAATTAGCAAAAGAAGCATTTGCTGTTACAGGTGAAATTTTAGGTAAAGCATTAGCAGATACTATCGCAATCTTTAGCCCTGAGGCAATTGTATTGTTTGGTGGTTTAGCAAGTGCAGGCGATTACATCACTTCTCCAACTCGCGAAGCAATGGAAGCGAATTGCTTATCAATCTTTAAAGGAAAAACTCGCTTAGTTGTATCGAACTTAGAAGGTGATAACACTGCTATCTTAGGTTCTTCAGCTTTAGCTTGGCAAGAATATGAAAAGCAACAAGCTTAATTATTCGATATAATATATAAAAAAGTCCCCTCTTAATGCATTACTGCTACAAGAGGGGATTTTTTGTTTTTGTGATTTTGGTTTTCAGTTAATAGAAATAGGTTTCTCAAGCCTATTGTATGAGCAGGGTTCCAAAAAAATGAAGATATACAGTAGCCCTACTCAATATTTTCATTATCTGCTAGCTTTGTACTCAATAGGAGTTTGAGCATCAGAAACAGATAAATTATTTACAGTAAATGAGTTGGCAGGCTCTTTACCTTCTTCAGGGAAGTAAGTTTCATGAACATGTACTAATGTGATGTTATGCTCAATACTAACACCTGTTGGATAGCCTTCTACCTTGATATTTTCAAGCTTCACTTTCGTACCTTCTCTTAATTTTAAACCTTGTGATTGGTTACCAGAATGTGCGATTAATGTAACGTTTCTTAGTGTTGGGAATGAGAATGGTTCCATCGCATTATTATTTTGATTGTTGTCACCTTCTAATCCTCTATCCCCTTGAGTAGTGTTTTTACCATAAAGGTTTTCAGCTGTTCCTACCCAACCTTCTGTCCAGTCAAAAGAATCATCACCATTATCGGTTGATACTAAGTTTTCTGCGTTAACAGTACCACCAAACCATTCGAATCCATCATCAGCACCTTTATGTGCTTGTAGATTACGTAATACAGTACCGTTACCTACACCATTGAATGTAAATCCATTGTGCTCTTTATCTGCTGTAATTTGGTTACCACCAAACTCTAAACGAACGAACTCAAGGATACCTGAATTATCTGATGGATTGTGACCACCGTACCAAATACCAGGGCCAGAAACTTCGGGTACTGCTCTACCTGTATCATCACCATTGTTAATAGGAGCATGACCATTGATAATAATACCACCCCATGATCCAGGTTTACCTTTTGTTGGAGCATCTTCTGTAGTGAAGACAATCATGTTTTCAGCTGTACCTTTTGCAATAATTTTTGCATCCTGCTCAATCATCAAATAAGAAACACCATCTTCGTCAGGGTCTACGATATGTACACCTTCTTCGATAGTTAGTGTCGCGTTAGCTTTTACATGTACACCACCTTTCAAAAACCAGGTAGAATGAGCTGCTAGCGTTAGGTTTTGATCAATTACTTGTGGAAGTGTATCCGCATTGCTAACATCTGTCTGTGTTCCTTCATAATCAGCATCAACAGCCCATTCTGGCATATCCCATCCGCTGGCTTCACCATTGGCATTAATAGGATTGTTTTCAGTTAAGAATTGAGCTAAAGCTTCTCCGTCTAATTCAGGGTTTGGAGTGTTGTTGTTTTCACTTTTTTCGCATGAAGAAAATACCGTTAGTGCAGAAACACCTGCAACAGCTAGAGTTTTAAAGTAATTTTTCATTCTAATAGAATTTAAGACTTGATTGATTTTTAAGGTTTACTAAAATGTATAGGATAGTCCGATACCGATTTCCATACCTCTCTTATATGAGGAAATTGGTTTTGTGATTCCTCCATCAAATTCTTGATATCTTTCGATAGAAGGATTCAGTAAGTTTTTAGCGGAAATGTTCAGACTAAGATTCTTTTTTATTTTATTTCTGATGATCAGATCTAATGTGCCAAATGATTTTTCATAGATATCACCCGCACCGTAAGAACCTGATGCATAAAGGCGGTCTCCAAAAGTGGTATAGTTAAGCATAAATGATGAGTTGATATCTCCATTTAACCACTCTTGATTGTAACCAATATTGGTATTTAGAATATATGGTGAAGCACCTTGTAATGCTCTTTCTCTGTTAGTTACTACAGTACTCACATCGTCTCCAATTTTCATTCTAGAGTACATCAAGGTACCGTTTATACCGAAAGTTGTATTCTGTAAAACTGTACTTCCGGTATTGAATACATTATCGAGTTTCTTTTGGAATTCTAATTCTATACCTGCGACTACGGCTTCTCCGACATTTTCATAAGTATAAAGGTTACCTGCGGCAGCTTTAGTTACTCTCTCAATTGGGTTATCAAGTAGTTTTCCGAATGCTCCGATGGCGAATATTTCTCCAGAATTAGGGAAGATTTCATACTTAAGATCTAGGTTATAGTTTTCCGCATTTCTTAGGTTGGGATTACCAATAATGGACTCTCCACCAGCAACACTTTGGTATTCAAAAGGAATAATTTCTCTCATACCAGGTCTAGTGATTGTTTTACTAGCCGCAAAACGCATATTGGACTGCTCATTGATGGTATACTTGAAGTTGGCAGAAGGTAAGAACTCAGTGGAGTTGTATACATTTTCTCTAAAAGGAGCATCAAGAGCATCTTCTCTAAGTCTGTATTTTACATATTGGCGTCCTACTTCAGTTCTGATACCTACATTCATTTTCAAACGGTTAGGAATGATATCGTAATCGTATCCTGTATAGAATGAATGTACTTCCATTTCAGCTTTAAAATATGTATCAGCAACTCTATACGGCCTATGTTCTAATGTGCCATCTTGTAACCACTTATTAATCTGGTCATTTGGATTTTCTGAATCAATACCATTTGCTCCTGATCCGTAAAGTCCAGTTTGATACCAATTAAACTCTCTTGTTTTTACTTTCCCTTGATAGCCTAATCGAAGATTGCTTCTATATTTATCAGAATCGCGATCAAACGCTCCTAATCCATATTTAATCTCTCCTTTTGCTGCATATTCTACTTCTCCCATATCGCCCCAATAGCGATGATTATCAACAGGGTTTAATGTGAATAAGTTGACATTTTCTCCTTTACCTGTGAATAATAATTGTTTCCTATCTGGCTCTTGACTGCTTGTTTCAGATCTAGATACACCCCAATTGAAGTTTAATCGATCATTTTCTAGAAAGGAATGGTCTCCAGTAAATTGGGCTACCCAAATTGTATTTTGGATATAAGTATTTCTTCGAACTAAAAGGTTGTTCTGGTCAAAGTCTCTATGATAGCCATAGTTCTCATCAACAGTATTAAATGATTCGTTGACTAAGATATTATTGATGTTGAACTTATGACGGTTATTGATTTTAAAAGTAAGGTTTGCTAATGCAGAAGTATTTGTAGAATAGATCCATTGATCTCTTTCATAATCTACAGTAGGGCTAGCTTGTGCATTATAAGCAGCTAGTTTTCCACTTCTATGTTCATACTTGTTATTATGAGCAAGTGATGCGACAAAACCAATTCCACCTTCGCTACCTATATTCCAGAATTTACCTCCAGAAGTATTGAAGTTGATAGCTATGGGGGCTTTTACAGTGGATGGACTCCATGAAGTTTCGTAAGTACCTACTTCATTTCCGATAGTTGGAGGTACTCCGCCTGGAGGCATTGGTCTCGCGTTTCCGTTAAACCCTAATCCTTCAAATTGCCCATCAGCATGTGTTTTAAAGTCTTGGAAAGTAGCTTGACTGTTATATGTACCCGATACTCCAAAAGTGAAAAATGGCTCATCAGGGTAATCCTTTAGAATAATATCTACATTGGCACCTGAAAAATCACCATATAACTCAGGAGAAGCAGTTTTAGAAACGCTTATATTCTTAACTAAATCAGAAGGGAAGATGGATAGGGGAATCATTTTAAGATCAGGATTTGTAGAAGGGATGGGTAGGCCATTCATAGTGGCATTATTGTATCTATCACCAAGGCCTCTAACGAATAATCCTTTTCCACTTACTTTTGAAACACCAGATATTTGAGTCATTGCTCCTTCAACATCTGAGATCCCTTTCACTGACATTTCTTCAGCACCGATAGATTGAATCATTACATCAGAATTCTTTCTCTCTACCATTAATGCTTCAGAGCTTTCTTTATTAGCTTTTCCAACAATTTCTACTGCATCTAATTCTTGTGCATCAATACCCAAAGAGAATTGAATTGTAGAGGTCTGTCCTTCCTTCACCAATACAGTTTGAGTGGTAGCTTTGTATCCGATAAAAGTGGCTAGAATTTCATGTTCACCTTGGTTAGCAGGAAATGAAAACTTACCAAAGATATCAGTAGATGCACCTGTGGTGGTGCCATTAATGATTACACTCGCACCAATTATTTCTTCTCCTGTTTCAGCATCATAGACGGTACCCGAGATCGTACCTTTTTGTGCCCAAGATGTTAGTCCAATTGAAGTAAGTAAAATTAAGAAAATTAGGTTCTTCATTTTTTCGATTGATATTTTTTACGTCTGCAAAAGTAGGCGAGGTATATCTCATCGAATTCTACAAAAAGTAAAGAAAATATTAAATGAAAAAATTGTGTATGATGTTAATGTTAAGGTGTTAAAAACTTGATATTGTGTATGTTGTTAATTTATAAAATACCTGTTAATAAAAAAGTCACTTGATGAATTAAATCAAGTGACTTTTATTTTTTAGATACCAAAGGCATCTTATTTTACATTCTCGAAGACAACAATTTGATGACTTAATGGTTGAGAAACGTTACCAACTTCATCTTTAAATCTTACATAAACGGTTCTTCTACCTCTACCTCCTAGGTTCCAACGAACTTCAGGAGAATAGTCGATCCATGTTGCTCCGTTAAAGTTAGAACTATTTGATAGCTGCATTTGAACGGTACCTTCAGATACGTGGGTTCTTACAGTCACTTCTTCACTTTCTGTTCCTGTAGCTCCATTATTAAACTCTAAGGTATAAAGAATAGGATGATCTGTATCTAAAGTAATAGAAGCAAAGATTGGTTTTGATTGTTCGCCTGCTCTGTTTCTTACTTTTACATATACCTTGGCAACACCATCTTGATTTCTAAGTTTCCACTTCTTAGATCTTCTGAAAGGTTCCCATGTAGATGGAGCAGCAAATGAATAATCATTAGAGATAATCATTTCAGTGGCATTGTCTGCATTAATCTTTAAATCTACGTTCAATAGATTTGTTAATGGATCTCCATTATTGATTGTAATATCTGTTGCCACAGGCTGTGTTCTATCTAATACAATGTGAGATACTGCTTGGAAAGATTCGTTTCCTGCATAATCATAATATTTCACATAGATATTTTTTTCACCATCTTCTTCAGGTAAAGTCCATTTTACTCTAGAACGATAGTGCGTCCAATACCCATCAGAGAAATCAGGATTATTTGAAATAACCATAAAATCAGCTCCCTTACATATAGGGTTGAGTAAAACCTCTCTTCTTGGATTCCTTGTATATGGATTATTGTTGTCAATAATTAATTGAGGTTGTTCTGGTGGATCTCGGTCCCAAATAATATTCTTCTTGATGATACGGGTAACATTATCGTGATCATCCTTGAATTGAACATAAATGGTCTTTTTACCTTCTTCTCCTTTTAATGGGTAGTTGTATTTTTCCTTATATGCGATCCAGTCTACACCTTCCCAAGTAGGATTATCGGCAACTCTCATATAATAAGCTGAATCAGCAATCATTTGCATATCTAAAGCGACATCTCTTATATATGTGTAGCTTTTAGGTACAGCGATATTTTCTGGTATTTCAGGTACATGAATATTTACAGCTAAATTTTGAGGTGCTGTTGCATCAAAATAAAGACGCTTACTTAATGGTTCTGAAATATTTCCTGCAAAATCTTTAAACCTGATGTATAAATTTCTATATCCTCTTGGTCCACCTTTTACACTCATACCATAATAGAAAGGTGTTTCGATGTATGGTTTCCATGAAGCAGTATAGAAAGAAGAATCTTCAGTTATTTGCATGGCTACAGCGTCTTGAGCTTTCACCTTTACAATGTAGTCTTTTGTATAGTAGATTCTAGACTCTGTTGGTAATACTGTTAACTCCATCGATGGATTTAATGGAGGAGTAATGTCCCAAATAATTTCATCACTTACTACTCTACTTTCAGTTTCCGTTTCTGTCTTGAATTGAGCATAGATCGTTTTGTTTCCATCCGGCTTTTTGAGGTTGAAGTCAATGTGTTTTTGGAAATCTACCCATTCTACATCTTCAAAACGAGAAGAGGTACTAATACGCATTTTTGTTGCATTCAGGCAGTATACAAATAGACTTACCTTACCATCTTCCCTTGTATTGTATTCACTATTTTCATCGATAGTGATTTGTGGAGAAAGCGGTCTTATTTCTTTGAAAATTGTTTTTTCAAATACCTCTGAGACGTTTCTTGCTCTATCTCTAAATTGGACATAGATTTTTCTATCACCGCCTTTATTACCAATATATTGTGTGAATGGGGCAGTAGAGTATTCTCTCCAGTGAGTATTATCAAATTCTTCATCAACACCAACTCTCATCATTAAAGCACCTTTAGCTCTTACTCTAATTCTTACTTGATTATCAGTTGTTGTTTTGATATCTCCTTGGATATAAATTTCACCATCTACTGGAGGATCTTTGTCGTACTCAATTTCTGTTTTGATTGGTAATGATTGATTTTTGGCTTTATCTCTATATGAAACCCAAATTTCTCTTTTACCTGTTTCTCCTCCTTCTAGTTCCCACATTTTTACAGGTGAAAAAGGTTCCCATTCTCCTGCAGAATCAAAATCTTTATCATTGGCAATACGCATCTCAACGGCATCTGTGGCTCTTAGTTGTAGAGCTACTTTAGTTGACTTTGTATATTCATCACCATTATTGACGGTAATTCTTGGGTTAATAGGAGGTTTAGTATCTACATATATTTGTGTATGTATTGTACCGGATTCATTACCTGCTTTATCTCTGAAGCGAACATAAACACCACGATAGCCCTCAAAAATATCATCTTCCATTTCCCACTCATCAATGAAGTCCATGTAGCGTCTCCATTTGTGTCCATAGAAGTTCATACTGTTACTAAGCTTCATGTATTCTGCTCCTTTTGCTCCCAATTCTAGACTCACAAGTCGGTTATGTTGGTTAACGTACTTGATGTTTTTCTCTTCATCAACAACCGCAAAGTCGGGTACAATATCTATATACTGAGGGGTTGGAGCTTTTGTGTCAAGTTTGATATGGTCGGTATAAACTTTTGTTTCATTTCCTGCATTGTCCTTGAACTTGACATATATTTTTTTGATTCCGTCTCCAGAAAGCAACATCCAAGAATGTACATGTTTTCTGTAGGGAATCCAGTCGTCGTTACTGAAAACACCTGTATTGCTTAAGTTCATCCAAGTAGCATTTTGACATTTTAGGTCAATTTCTACTCTTCTTTTTTTCGTATAGTTACCTCTAGAGAAGCTCACTCGCCCTCCAAATGGTGGTTTTGTATCTAATATGGTGTAAGCAACAAAAACATCAGTTACCTGTCCATTATGAAGTTGAAACTTTACGAAGACTTCTTTTTCACCGTCGTCTTTTAAAAGATTCCAGAAGTGAGTTCTTTGGTAATTTTTCCATTCACTATCATGAAAATCGAAGTGGTTACTGATTTTCATTTTATAGGCATCAGGAACATTAAGTATTAACTTCACTTCTCTCGTATTTACCAAATCACCGTTTTCAATAAACACCCCAAATTGGGCATTCGCTTGAAAAGCAAATAATAAAAATAAAGTGGAGAGTATATATCTTAATTTTTGTGTCATGATCTCTATTGAACATCTATTGTGATAATAGATACTATACAAATATTGGGCAAATAAAAAATAAGTGATGTATAAAGCCTTGAAAATGCTATACATCACTTATGAAAATGAGTTTATTATTCTCTATCAAAGGGATCTTATAATTTGAACCTTAAGAAACCACCAGCGATAGAAATTGTACTACTATCTTTATCTCTAGCAAAATACGAAAGAACATCATGTGTAGAAACTCCTGCTTCGTATCCTCCTTTACGAGAGTGATAGGTGATACCAAGAGGGAAGTTATATACTTCGTTATTACCTCCGTAGTTAAATCCAGTAGAAAAAGAAAAGGATTTGATAGGTCTGAAATCACCACCAATTGCATAGAATGGTCTTTCTAAACTACCTGGAGCATCGTTAAGAGGAAGGATGACATCTACACCTACATGTATTAGACGGAAGAATTCGTAACTAGAACCAAATCTTACCACTGTTGGTAATTCTATAGTCTCTGTTCTTTCTTCTACTTCCCAATTTAGAGGGGAATTGGTTCCTGCGAATTGGAAAGCACTCTGATCACTAATTAGGATATTATAGTTGTCAAAACCTTGACCATTAATTCTTCCTAGTTCCCCGTCGTTGATATCATAAATTTCACCTTTCCAAGTCATCTCTCCAAAGTTAGAGATAGATGCCCCAACTCTTAAATTTCTTTTGATTACAAACGTCAATCCGAAGTCGATACCATAACCATGACCAGCAGGCTTTGGTAGTAAAATTTTCTCCGTCATTGATCGATTATCACTATCAACATTTCTAAATTGAGAGATAGAATCTAAGGAAGCTGCAGAAAGAATATCTTGCTGATTGATCAATGATGAAGAGAAGATTGGTTGGTTCCACTCTCCATTACTTCCTACTTCAAAGTCCATGATGAGTAATCCCTGAATATATCGAGCACCAATACCGGCATAGATAGAAAGGTCGTAAGTTTCTAATATTTGTGCTCCCCAAGCTACGTTGTATTCTCTGGTCCAAGTTGACTTTGTCTTCGTACCACTTAATACTTCACTGTAGTTTTGAGCATTATCCAAATCCTCAAAAGTACCGCCTACTACTTGATTTCTCTGATCTTCTGTTAATTCTCCAACACCGGTATGTCTAGGGTTGTCAATGTAATCTCCATTTGCTAATTCCAATTTTGGGAAATAGCTACTGGTTGCTCCATAGAACATCAGCTCTGCGGCAAAGTCATTTGTTGTTACTCTAGTATGAATATTATCTCTGACACTGATGGCTAAGCCACCCCATTTTTTTGGAAGTTGCATACTAGCACCAAAAAGCATAACAGAAGCATCTATTGTAGTTGTTTTGTTTGAAAACTTTTGAACAGCTTCGTCTTTTTGGTCTAATGTAAACCTAGTGGATTTATAATTTGTAATTGCTCCCAAAAGTTCATCAGTATTGATGGCTTCTGAAGAGAAAATAACATTTGTTTCTAATAGTCCGAAAGTGAATTTTGGATCTCTGTAGTTCTTTTTAATCGCTAAGTTGGCAGGGTTGATTCCAATGCTTTGGTAATCAGTGACGAAAGTAGTACCCACACCACCTCTACCAGTGACAGAATACACACTACCTTCCATTTGAGCAAAAATGGGTGAACGTAAGCTTATTAGTATAACAAAAGTAAAAAGTAGATATATTTTTGAGAATTTCATATCAGCTTGAAGATAGTTTTGTGGTGCCTCTAAAATTTAAGTTTCAATGAAGACAGTTTATCAGATGTTAAGAAAAGTAAATATATAAAATACTCTACTGAAATTAATACCATTATTGGATTTATTTTAGGTATTGTGATAATCAGCTTAAAATTGAAGTTTTTTAAATAGTTATAATAAATTTCTTGAAGTCTTAAAAATGTAGTGTTTTTTGAGTAATATTCTATTAACTTTAATAAATGATGAAGTATCTTTTGCTACTGCTTCATTCCTCTCATTATTAAAATCACTAGAAAAATATGCGTTTGAAAAAAAGAATAGCTGTATTTGTGTCCTTAGGAATTATTCCTATTGTCCTATTTTCATTTTCGAGCAATAAGGTCAGTAATCACTATTTTGAGATTGCTAAAAACATGAAAATTTTTGCTCAATTATATCAAGAAGTGAATACATATTATGTAGATGATGTGAACCCTTCTGAGATGATGACAACTGGGATTGAAGCAATGTTAGCCACTCTTGATCCATATACAAATTATATCCCTGAAGATCGTATTGAAGATTACAGAACGATGACGACCGGTGAGTACGGTGGACTCGGTGTTGTAGTTGGTAATAGAGATGGTGATATTACTGTGATTTTACCAAATGAAGGATACCCAGCATATGAAGCAGGTCTACAAATTGGAGATATTATTCAAAAAGTAGGTGGCGAAGATATTGAAGGGAAAAATACAGACGAAATTAGTAAATACTTAAAAGGTCAGGCGGGATCAGAAGTAGTTTTAACTATTAAAAGATATGGTGTAGACCAACCGTTTGATGTTAAAGTAAAAAGAGAGAAAATTCAAATCAATAATGTTCCTTACTATGGTATGGTTACAGATAATATTGGTTTAATTCAACTGACTGATTTTACTCGAAATGCAAGTAAGGAAGTAGCAGACGCATTAGTAGAATTAAAAGATAGAGGAGCAAATAAAGTCATCATCGATTTGAGAGGAAATCCTGGTGGTTTATTGAACGAAGCTGTAAATATTGTCAACTTATTTGTTCCAAAGGGGTCGGATGTGGTTTACACAAAAGGTCGCATTGAAGACTGGAATAAAACCTATAAAGCATTAAATGCTCCATTGGATACTGATATTCCTATTGCAGTATTAATTAATGGTGGTTCTGCCTCTGCAGCCGAGATTGTATCAGGTTCTATCCAAGATTATGATAGAGGAGTTCTTCTTGGAAGTAAATCATTTGGTAAAGGATTGGTACAGGCAACAAGACCTTTGGATTATAATTCAAGATTAAAAGTAACGGTAGCTAAATACTATATTCCAAGTGGAAGATGTATACAAGCGATCGATTATAGCCATAGAAATGAAGATGGTGAGGCAATCGTAGTTGCAGATTCACTAAGAGAGAAATTTAAAACGGCTAATGGACGTATCGTTTTAGATGGTGGTGGAGTAGCACCAGATGTTGATGTAAAGCCATTTAATTTCGCTCAAATTTCAGTGAGCTTAATATTAAAAGGTTTGATCTTCGATTATGCAACGAAATTCCATTATGAGAATGAGTCAATTGCACCGGCAAGAGAATTTGAGTTGTCAGATGCTCAGTTTGAAAATTTTGTCACATGGTTAAAAGATAAAGATTATGGCTATCATACTAAAGTAGAAGCTACAATCGAAGAGCTTGAAGAAAGTGCAAAAGAGGATAAATATTATGATGATATTCAAGCTGAAATTGAAGACTTGAAAAAGAAGGTTTATCATAATAAAGAATCTGATGTCATAAAATTCAAAGATGAAATTAAGGATATCTTAGAAGCAGAAATTGCCAAAAGATACTATTTAGAAGCAGGAGAAACAGAATCTACTTTTACTGCAGACCTTGATATTATTGAGGCAGTAAATGTGTTAAACGATGAAGCGAGATATAATAAGATTTTGTCTGGTAATTAATCCAGGTGATATTTTCTATTTTTAGATATAAAAGGTTACCAATAGTGGTAGCCTTTTATTATTTTCGATTAAACGTAATTTATTCATCATCATGTTTGACCTCTCTGAAAGCAATATATTCGAACTGTTAGTAGATGTATTTACTTATCCTATGAATATAGGAGGAAAGGAATTTACACCATTATCTATTCTCGGTATCTTATTGGCATTTGTTGCTGTATTTGTTATATCGAGCAAGTTTAGGAATATGTTAGCCCGAAATATCTTACCTAAATATGGTTTAGATGAGTCGGTTAGTTATAACATAGGAACAATATTTAGGTATGCCTTTATAAGTATAGGCTGTATTGTCATTTTTCAATCATCAGGTATTAATCTCAATTCTTTATCTGTTTTGATTGGTGCACTGGGTGTGGGTATTGGATTTGGTTTACAGACAATTGCAGACAACTTCATATCAGGTATCATTATATTATTTGAACAACCCATAAAGGTGGGAGATATGATTGAAGTGGATAGTATTCGAGGAAAAGTAGTAGAGATCAATTCAAGGTCATCCACCATTCAAACTAATGATAATATTACGGTAATTGTTCCTAACTCTCAGTTTATATCAAATAATGTTATCAACTGGTCGCATAATGAACGTAGGGTTAGAATAGGTATTCCTATTGGTGTTTCATACAATGAGGATCCAAAAGAAGTAAAGAGGATTACACTGGATGTAGTGAAAAAGATAGATGGTATTCTTCAGACTCCAACACCTGATTTAATATTTACGGAATGGGGAGATAACTCTATCAATTTTATATTAAATGTTTGGACTGTGAAATACTATTCTCAACCAATGGTATTAAAGAGTAATATTTATTACGCATTGTTTGAGCGATTTAAAGAAGAAGGCATATCAATACCATTCCCTCAGAGAGATTTAAATATTGGGAGCGGATGGGAAAATTTACAGATTTCAAGACCAGAAGAAGTAAGGGAGAATTAATCTCCCTTTTTTTATTACTTACTCTTCAATTTTCCTAAAGGTAAATAATGCAAGAGGAGTTATTGCAGCTTCTTCATTGCCAAGAGAAATACTGCTTAAAGGATAAATTTTTTGTTGTGGTGTTGTTGGACTATTCGGAGCATCAAATGTTGTTCCTGAATCTGTTCCAGCATCATAGTGAGTTGGTATAATAGTCAAAGAATCTACCCATATATCGTTTTGATAAAGGTTTAGGTTTTCTACAGCTACATACCAATCAGGACTCGGAGCAATCATAGAGTAAAAAGTGACATACGGATTATTGTTTGTAACTTCCAAAGTAAATGAAATAGAAGAACTACCGCTTCCTAAACCACCTTCACTAATAAGTGTTTCAGCAGATTTTGTATCAATCAGTGCATTTATTTCTGATATTAATGGACTTTTACCTCCAGTTTCAGCCATTACCTTGAGACCTTCAGAAGCTAGGTCGTCTTCAGTGGGTAAATAGGCAGACCCGTTATGCGACATTCCTATTACACCCGAAAAATGTGAGTTTGAAGGGTGTGTATTTGGGTGTGATGCATCTGACCAAGTTCCTTGGAAAGTTACCTCATAACGTATCGTTTCTTCATCTGGGGTGATAATATCATCTACTTGATCAGTAGTATCTGAACATGAAAACATAAAACTAAGTAGCAATAATGAGATCGTTTTTTTCATAGTAGTAGCAGTTGTTTTATTACAAATGTAAGGAGATGATTCTTAATGAAGTGTGAAGTATCTCACAAAAGTGATCAGTGCCCGATTCTTTTTCAATGTATTGTATATCTCAAAACAAGAAAGGTATATGATAAATGGTATTATTGGTATAATGAAACGCCCGTCCCAATTTTCACTTGTGATACTAACTGTAAAACCTTGTAAGAGGATATAAGTGATACAAAATATATCTATGAACTTCAACCTATCTTTTTTCAAACACTTTCTGAAAGCAAAGTAATAAAGTGGATACAATAATAAGATGATAAGTAGATTATGTGGTAAAGAATAATATGGTTTGATATTACCAAAGAACAGTGCTCCTTTTATCAGCGTTATTTTTAGGAAATACCACCAATTATTAAGTACAAAGAGGAATAGCTGAATAATGATATCATCATCTTCTGAAGGAATGTAGGGGTTTATTGGAGGAGAAACTCCTAGTGAATTTCTAAAGTAAATGATTTCAGGAATCAAATACCCCTCAATCATAAAAGGACCATAATACTCTAAGGCTTGATGAAATAGTATACCTAATGTGAGACTTATAATTCCCATCAAAAATAAAGTGACCCTTTGGCTATAATTCCCATTTTTATATTTCTGATAGGCCCATCCTATAAATAGAGCTAATAAAAACAATAAACTTGTAGGTCGACAAAAAACAGTAATCAATAAAGTGATCAATAACAATTTATATTTTTTGGTCACTATAAAGTAAATGCAGAAAATAGTAAAGGATGTAAATATAGATTCTCCATATACAATAAAATTCCATTCATGTAGAGGGAGATAGAGACAATAAATAATACTCCCGATCAGAGCTGTTTTTTTATTTTCAGAAGTGTTAGCAATGATTGAATAGAATGCAAGGATAGATAATCCGTTAAACAGTAAATGAAAAAAAAGAACAGAAAACTTTCCACTAAATAAAGTTTGAGAAACTAATATAAAAAGTGAGTAACTAGAATATAGTAGTGTTCTGTTTAAAGGGAATTCTAATCGATGAAGTTCTTCTGCTAGAGTAAAATATAAATCAGAGTCAGCTCCTATTTTGGGGCCAATAATAAACCATAAAAGACCTTGGACAATTGACCAAAGTAATAAAAGTAGAAACTGATGAGCATACGATTTGCTAAACTTAAGCAGCATCATCTATTCGCTTAATGTCGAAGTTATTGAAACCTTCATGCACTTCGATAGTAATTTTATTCTGAGATAATAATTCAAGAACTGCTAAGAAGTTAAAAACGATAGCTACGTTATTAAAATCGGCTTCAACTAGTTCTATAAAACTAAATTTCGGACGATCTACTAAAGTTTTTAAGATACTACTCTGACGTTCCTCTTGAGAGTAAGGATATTTTATGACTTGATGCCTTGGTGCATTATCTTCTGCTTCTAAACGCTTCATAGCTCCTTGGTAGAAACGTAAAAGACTAAATAAATCTACATTCTGAAGTTCGGTTTCAACACCTATTTCTTCCTCAATTTTATTGATTTCTGAAGTTAGATTTCCTCTTTTTTCTCTATCTAACATCTCTGTTTCCCATTCCTCTAGAGTATTTAATACAGATTTGTATTTCATATACTCTAGTAAGTGTTTAACTAGTTCGTCTCTGGGGTCAATATCATTGCCTTCTTCATCTTTTTCAACACGAGGTAAAAGCATTTTCGCTTTTATTCTCATTAGTGTTGCTGCCACTACAATAAAATCACTGGCTAACTCAATATTAAGACGTTCCATGTCTTCCATGTACCCTAGAAAGTCATTGGTGATACTCGAAATAGGAATATCATGTATATCCAATTCATCTCTTTGGATAAAGAAAAGTAAAAGGTCGAAAGGACCTTCAAAAATAGGAATCTTAATTTCGAAGCTCATAGTATTTATTAAATATGGATTCTGATTGCTCCAGATTCATTCATTGTTAGGTGAATGACTTTTCCGAAATCAAACTGAAATCTAAAGATATTCTTTAGTGGCATCTCTAAAAAATTAGCTAAAAGAAGTCGCATTACTACACCATGCGTTACTATAGCAATATTATTTCCTTCTTTATATTCGATGCAGTCTAACCAAAATGATTGTATCCTGGATTTTACGTCCATCAGTGATTCACCATTGGGTGCAGGCTTGTGATCAAAAACTTTCGACCATTCACTAATTTCATTTTTCAATTCGGTAAACTGCTTCATTTCCCAGTCGCCATAATGAATTTCTTTTAGTCTTTCATCAGGAACATATAAGTCTGATCGAAGGTATTTAGCTAGTTGCTTACAACGAATAAGAGGACTATAATAAGTTGTATTTAAAGTTGCCTCTCCGATTTTATGTTGAACTTCTTTTGCTTCTTCTTGGAAAGAATCAATTAATTCAAGATCTGTTTGTCCGTATAAAGTTTTGCCAGCATCCACATTAGGAGTAGTATGTCTGACTAAATAAATATCCATGCTCATAACGAGATCATTAATTAATTACTGATTTTACATACCCTCCAGTAAAGCCTTCTTTAAACTGAGCCAGTTCATCTGGAGTTCCTTCAAATACGATATTACCACCATCTTTACCACCTTCAGGTCCAATATCGATCACCCAATCTGCTGTTTTAATCACTTCGACATTGTGTTCAATAATTACTGCCGAATGTCCTTTTTCAATAAGTGCATTGATAGCTTTCATTAATTTATCAATATCATGGAAGTGAAGACCGGTAGTAGGTTCATCAAATACAAAAAGAACTCTTTCTGATTCTTTTAAAGTACCTTTTGCAAGGAATGAAGCTAGTTTAACCCTTTGTGCTTCACCACCACTTAAGGTATTTGAAGATTGTCCTAGACGTACATAACCTAAACCTACATCTAAAAGTGGTTGTAAACGTTGAATAATTTTCTTTTGTCCTTTAAAGAAATCAACAGCTTCATCCACACTAAGATCAAGGATATCTGATATGCTTTTGTCGTTATATTTTGCTTCTAGTATTTCGTTTTTAAATCTCTTACCACCACAACTTTCACATGGAAGGAAAATGTCAGCCATAAACTGCATTTCGATTTTAGTGGTTCCTTCCCCTTGGCAGGCTTCACATCTACCGCCATCTACATTAAATGAGAAAAAGGCAGGTTTGTAACCTCTATTTACTGATAGAGGTAACTTTGAAAATAACTCCCTGATAGGATCATATGCTTTTACATAAGTAACAGGGTTAGATCTTGATGATTTCCCAATTGGGTTTTGATCAACAAATTCTACTTTTGTGATAGAACTGATATTGCCATCTATACGATCTATTTTGGCTTTCTCATCGGTATGATTACCCAATGCTCTATTTAGGGCAGGAGTAAGACACCTTTTTACCAAAGTAGATTTACCACTACCAGAAACGCCAGTTACACAAGTAACTACTCCCAATGGGAATTTAACATCGACGTTTTTCAGATTGTTTTCTTTGGCACCGATAACTTCAATATATTCCGACCATTCTCTTCTTTTTTCTGGTGTAGGGATAAATGATTTGCCACTAAGGTATCTTGTAGTATGTGAAATATCAGGGTGGTCTATGGCTTCCTGAATCGTTCCTTGGAATTGTAGTGTTCCTCCATAGCTTCCTGCGTCTGGCCCTATATCAATAATTTCATCGGCAGCCTTCATCACTTCTTCTTCATGTTCAACTACGATAACTGTGTTGCCCAATCTTTGAAGTTCTTTCAGTACTACAATAAGGTTTTGAGTATCTCTAGGATGTAAACCAATACTCGGTTCATCAAGAATATACATCGAACCCACCAAAGCACTACCTAAAGAAGTTGCTAATTTAATACGTTGGTATTCACCACCTGAAAGTGTACTTGTTAGACGGTTTAGAGTGAGATACCCCAAACCTACTTTATTCATGTATTGCAGTCTATTTTTAATTTCAGCTAAAAGGCGATCTGCAATTTTATGTTCATGTTCTGTTAAATCAATTTCATTGAAGAAGACACTCGATTCTGATATTGGCATTAATACAATATCTATAATCGACTTGCCATTGATTTTAATATATGAAGCATCTTTCCTTAATCTTGAACCATGACATTCAGGACAAATAGTTCTACCTCTATATCTAGAAAGCATCACTCTGTACTGGATTTTATGCGTTTTTGATTCTAGGTGTTTGAAAAATGCATTGATTCCTTTGAACTTACCTTTACCGTTCCAAAGTATATCTTTTTCATCATCAGATAATTCAGCATAAGCTCTAAAAATAGGAAATCCATTTTCATGTGCGTTATCTGTAAGTGGTTTGATCCACTTTTTCATCGTCTCTGTTCTCCATGGCATAATGGCATCATCTACAATAGATAATGATTTGTCTGGAATAACAAGATCTGGATCTATACCTAATACCTTTCCGAATCCTTCGCATCTTTTACATGCACCATAAGGGTTATTGAAACTAAATAGGTTTACGCTAGGTTCTTCGAACGTAATACCATCTGCTTCGAACTTATCAGAAAAAGTACGGTCAATTTTATCTTTTCCTTTCTGAATGATTTCAATTCGACATTCACCATGTCCTTCAAATAAGGCTGTTTGGATAGAATCGGCTACTCTAAATTGATTTTCTTCGTCAGATTTCTTTACTGCATTTCTGTCGATAAGCATTTCAAGGGTGTCAAGATCTACTTTTTCCCCTTTTTCAATATTTTCGACAAGCTCCTCAATGTATACCGTTGTTGCTTCAGAAATCACTCTTGTGAAACCTTGTTGAAGAAGTAAATTAAGAGCAACAGCAGGTTCTCTTCCTTCTGGAATTGTAAGAGGACAAGAAACAATAAATCGCGTTCCCTCATCAAAAGAATAGATATAATTAACGATATCAGTCACTGATGACTTGGATACTTCTTGACCAGAAATAGGTGAGTAGGTTTTACCCACTCTTGCAAAAAGTAACTTCAGATAATCATAAATTTCTGTAGTAGTTCCTACTGTAGATCTTGGGTTTTTTGTAGAAACCTTTTGTTCAACGGCAATGGCAGGGCAAACACCTCTAATGTACTCTACCTCTGGTTTTTCCATTCTACCGAGAAACTGTCGAGCATAAGAACTTAGGCTTTCCACATACATTCTTTGCCCTTCAGCAAACAGTGTATCAAAAGCCAATGAAGATTTTCCAGAACCGGAAACACCTGTTATTACAACAAAGCTGTTTCTAGGAATGGATACATCAACATTCTTAAGATTGTTCACTTTTGCACCTTTAACGATGATGTATTCTTTTGGATTGAGTTGATCTACTGAACGCATAAAATCTAAGGATGATTATCTTCAAATACAGAATATAAAATTAAAGAATCGTAGTTGTTTTACATCATTTAGGTGGAAAATATATGATGATTTACGTTAAATTCTTTTTGAATAACTTTATGTTGAAAATAAATGACAAATTTGTGGCTTGTTTGTTTCTTTTTGTGAAGGATCTTAATTTTTTCAATAATGAATTAAGAACATATTGCCATAATGAAAGGTCATTCATTATTTTTTTTTATAATTGAATTATTATTTAGGACTAACAAACTATAATAGAGTGTAAATACCATTTCAATGAAATTCTTTCTGAAACTGTATTTAATATGGGGAGTGAGTATGTTTGTTTTAGGACTCATCATCTTATACCCACTTTTTGCATTAGTGATTTGGTTCCCCAAACTGATGCCATTTACCTATTTTCTTAATAAAATATGGGCTTACTTTACGTACATCATGATTCTTATTCCTATTAAAAAGGAAAAGAAAGTCAGGTTGTCGAAGAAAGAACAATATGTTTTTGTGGCCAATCATACTTCATTTTTAGATATTCCCGCTACTCAATTAATTATTGATCAATTTGTAGTTTTCTTAGGAAAGAGAAGTTTAGCAAAAGCACCCATTTTTGGATGGATGTTTAGAAACTTACATATCTGTGTTGATAGAGGTAACCCTGAGAAGACAGAAGAGATGTTTCGTAAATCGATCAATAAATTAAATAATGGGTACAGTTTAGGCATATTTCCTGAAGGTACCCAAAACAGAACTCCTCCGAATTTAAAAGGTTTTAAAGATGGTGCATATATTATTGCTATAAGAGCACAAAAGCCAATAGTACCGGTAACGATCGTGAGCAATTGGAAAATATGGCCAGCATTAAGACCTTATTTATGTTGGACACCTTTACGACTAGTACAACATGAACCAATTTCTACTGAAGGATTGACAATAGAAGATATACCTCAATTAAGGCAAAAAACGAAAGAGATCATTGAAAGAGAATTAATAAAATACTACCCTGAAAAATATAATTAATAATTTTTGAGTGTTAATTTTAAATATTTTTCAATGAAATGATTTAATTTGTGTAATGTTTCAAAATTAGATCTCAATATATTATGATTATAGATAAAGAAACAATTGAAAAAATGGCTCACCTATCTCGTTTAGAACTAGATGAAAGTAGTGAGGAGAAGATGCGTAAAAGCATGAATGAAATTGTGGATTGGGTAGCCAAGCTAGAAGAAGTTGATACTGAAGGGGTAGAGCCTTTAACACATATGACTGACGAACAAAGCGTCTTTAGAAATGATGAAGCAGCAAGAACTTTATCTCATGAGGATGGATTAAAGAATGCTCCGAAAAGAGATGAGGATTTCTTTAGAGTTCCAAAAGTATTGGACTAAGATAGATATCAATAAAAAAGGGTTCGAATTAGTAAAAATTCGAACCCTTTTTTATGCAATAAACTTCTTATAGGTTATTGATAAGTGGTAGTTCTTGTGTCATGCTTAAATCAATTACTGTATTTAATTGACTCATGATCTGAACAAACCTTGCAGCTGTTTGAGTAGAAACTACTTTCTTCATCTGCTTATAATATTTTTGATTTAATGTTACTTCAGCTTTGTTGTGTTTAAAAGCTAATGCCATTAATTCATCAGTTCTTTTTTCATCTAAAGTCTCGAAGCTCTCTGCATATTCTTTTAGTAGAGCATATTGATCGTTTAGTAATTTACTTTGTTCAAATTCGTATCTATCATAAACTGGCCAGAAGTGTTCTGCTTCAGACTCTGATAAATTCATATTTTCTTTCAGAACTCCTCTTTTCTCTGCCTTAATTAATGTCTTTATGGTTTCAAAGTCCATATTTTGACCTTGAACTGAAGTAGAAAGTGCTGGTGATTGAGCGAATAAGCTAATAGAAGCAAACAGAGCGATAATAGTTCCGAAAATTTTTCTCATAATTTTTTTATTTGTTATTCTCATTTTGAACGGGATTGACCATTGAGAGTTTAAAACAGCGTCTTAACAAAAGCTAATGACAGGATTATTACAACAAAAGTAATAGTTCCATTAACTTAATGGAGATGATTACTATTAAGATATAGATTATTTACTATAAATGAACAAGATATTTTTATTGATGAGCGACTAACCACTTCTCGGGATCTAGCTTTTGGCCTTTTTTGTTCCAAATTTGAAACTGCACTTCATAGGCTCCATCCATATTTTTGCCAGCTTTACCTAATACCTTTTTTGCTGGAAGGTGGTCACCTACCTTTACATTTACACTAGAAAGCTTAGAATAAACCGTAAAAAAATCTCCATGTCTGATCATGACAACATTTTGTAAGTTAGGCACTTTTGTAACTGCTGTTACGACACCCGAAAAGACACTTTTTACTTTTGCATTTTCTTTTACTCTTATATCTATGCCATGGTTTTCTATTGTTACACCCGTTAAGATAGGGTGAGGGCGTAATCCAAATTTGTTGGTAACAACACCTTCATCAACCGGCCAACTTAATTTCCCTTCTTGTTCCGTAAAAACGGCTTCTACCTCGACAGTTTCTTCTTTTTTAGTGATAGGAGTTTCAGGCTTTGAAGATACTTTGGAAGTCATAGCAATCATTTGCTTTTGTAATTCAGATAACCCTTTTCTTTCTAATTCTAATTGCTTCTTTATTTCTTCCTCTTTGTCTTTAAGACTAGCGATCATTTCACCTTGTTTCTCTTCAAGTTTTTTAAGTTCAGCTAATTGTAACTTTTCTTCTTCTAAGGAATTTGCTTCCTCTTTCACTCTCTCTTGAACTTCAATTTGTTTACTATTTAGTAACTCCTGAGTTCTTTCAATTTCAAGGATCTGTTTTTTTCGAATATCCTTGTAATGTTCTATGTAGTTTGCTCTTCTTACAAACTGGCTGAAGTTATCACTCGCTAAGATGTAAGCCAATTGTTCAAAGTCTCCTCCTGTTTTATAAGATGCATATACAAGTTCAGCATATTCTTCTTTTAAAAACATGAGTTTTTCACTTAGTGAATCTACACTATGTGCCGCCAGAATGCCTTCTTTTTGGGCATTGACAATACGTTTATTGATTTGTTCAAGTAGATGCTTTAAGCCTTCGATATGTGCTTCAATATCGCTAAGTTCTGTCATGGAAGCCTCTTTCTGTTCTGTCGTGTTTTTTAAGATGGCTGACATTTTAGCAATACGTTCTTTTGCCTGTTTTATATCTTCTTGAGCAAAAGCAAAATGATGAATAATAAAAATAAAAAGTAGTAATACGTATCTCAGCATGCTGATTTGATTAACCAAGTTTATGTACCTTCTCTATAAGATACAAAAATGAATCCGTACTTTTGATAAGCGATATGAGCGAAGTTAAACAGTTCGTAGCTTATTATTATTTTTTGAAGGAGAAATTTAATTGAAACAACAATTTTTAATATCTCGGTATCTGGAAGAAGATCAACAAGAGTGGAATCACTTTCTTGAGAAGTGTATGCAAAAGCATATTTTTTTCAAAAGAGAATACATGGATTACCATAAAGATAGGTTTGAGGACTTCTCTTTGGTCATAAGAAATCAAAAAGGGCAAATCTGTGCTTTATTTCCTGCCTCTGTCGATCATGGTGTAGTAACATCACACAAAGGCTTAACTTTTGGAGGAATGTTATACCCTAAGCATACTTTTATTCAAAAAATTCTAGATTGGTTAACGCTAATAGAACAGTTTTATAAAAGAAATGGAATTACCGAAATCCATTATAAGGTTATGCCTTCAATATATAAGTTAGAAAGAGGAGAGGAAGAAAGTTATGCTCTTTTTAAAAATGGATGGGAACTAACTAGACGAGATTATAGCCAATACTTTACCCGAGGTAGACAGGATAATATACATCGCTCAAGGTATCAGAATCAAAGAAAATTTAACCAGAAAATACAGATTAAGAGAGTTGATGAGATGACCTCGTTTTGGAAAATTGTAGAGGAAAATCTATTAGAAAGGTATGATTTAAAACCAGCCCATTCATTAAAAGAAATTCAGCTCTTAATGAATAAATTTCCAGAACAAATTAAAGTTTTAGGAGGTTTTTATGAAAATGAACTTATAGGAGGAATCTTATTTTTTGAAACCGAACAAGTACTTCGAATTCAATACCCTACTTCAAATTCAAAAGGGAAGGAAGTAAGAATTGTAGATGCTCTTTTAATGCATTTGATATCAAATTATGTTTACCACTACATAGATTTCGGACATTCTTGTGAAGAAGATGGTACATGGCTAAATGAATCACTCAGTAGATATAAATCTAAATTTGGTACTGAGGGCTTGGCTTGTGATTTTTACATGAAGGTTTTATAATGAAAATTCCTGTAACTTTGTGGTAGGAAAATAGTTTATTCAATACTATAAATGGATAAATAATCATGGATGAAATTGTAAATAGAGTTGCTCAAAGTGCCTTGGTTTCTTTGGATTTAGAAGAAATCAGACCAGAAGGAGAGAGAGTGATTTTCGATATAAAAGACCAATTATTTCAAGAGTTGGTACTTAGAGAGAAAGATTTTAGAGCTTTTGTAAAAGAGCATGATTGGAAACAATATAGAGGTAAACATGTGGGAATTATTTGCTCTGCAGATGCTATTGTTCCTACCTGGGCCTATATGCTTTTAACTACTAGGTTTGAAAAATATGCGAAAACAATTGTATTTGGAGATCTTAATCGTTTAGAAGAGAAGATCTTTGAAAAGGCAATTGAGAAATTAGATGGAGAAGAATATAGAGATAAACCAGTAGTGATTAAAGGTTGTAGTAAAGAGGCAGTACCAATGACTGCATACGTTGATATTACCGAAAAACTTCGACCTATCGCGAAAACAATCATGTTTGGTGAGCCTTGTAGTACAGTTCCGATCTACAAGAAGCCAAGACAACCAAAAAGAATGCAATAAAAAAAGAAGCCTGACTGTAATAGTTGGGCTTCTTTTTTAAGAAAACGATAAAACTAAATATTTGAATTAAATATTAGATTCTTAATTGAAGTTGAGTAACGAATAACCCAGCATGGTGATCCACTACATTATGTCCATCATTATTGATCATATATACAGGACGTAGTGAATATTGAGCAGATAATTTTACATTCTGACCAATGATTGCCCAGTTTACTCCATAGTCACTTTGGAATGAAGCTTCATCTAAACCTTCTAAGTTTTTATAAGAGAAGGCAACAAATGGCTGAATTTTCTTTTCAGAATTATAAATTGTTTTAGGTAATGTATAAGCCAATTCGGTATGGAAAATATGTCCAGTACCATGTGAATATTGAGCAAACCCCACACCTTGTGGAGAAATGTCCTCTGGATCTACGCTTGGATCAACGTCAGCAAAACCACCTAATACATTGGATGTTCTTAGGTAATTATCACCATATTGATAGTTGTAATACACAGCATAGCCTGTAAAACCACCTCCATTATGTCCAACAGGTGTACTTAAGAAAACATCTAGAGCAAGTTTTGTGATGTCATTTTCTTCAATGTACCATTCATCAAATTCATTTTTTCTATAAGTACCTGTTCCTCCAGGTTGGTATTGGAAACCTGCACCAATATTGAAAACTCTTTTCTGACCAAAGTAATTCATCTGTGAAGCTCCTGATACTGATTGAGATTCTACATCCCAGAATTGCCAGAAGTAATAACCATTGTAATTGTAATTGGTCTGCTTTAGCAAGTATGTACTTCCAACTGTGGCTCCACTGTGGTCTGCTTCGGCAAAATCAATCATCTCATTGACAGACATAGGCTTTCCTCCAACAGTTGGACTTCCCGCATCATCACTTATAATAGGCTTGTTAATTGACATTTGCCAACCTAACTTTTTAAATACAATACCTCTACCGAAAACACCCATCTGACGTACAATAGCATCTGTTCTATTTACTTCAGGGTAGTTAAAACCAGGGTTGTCCAAGATGAGATAGTTGTTTGATCCTACTCTTGATAAACGAGCAAGACCTTGCCAGAAGTGAATACCGGCACCTATATAATTTTTTTCAGCGACTTTCATTTGACCTTGAAAGTCATGGACATAAACGTTGTTATAGATATTCGAATATGTACCATCACTAGTTGCACCAAAGTGAGCAAACAGAAGGTATTTGTTTTCAATATTTGCATAGAACATCGTACGAATTCTACGCATAGAAAAGTCACTAAAATTAGAGATTGGCTCCTCAGATAACTTATTGATAGTTCCTGGGTTAGTTTCTCCCATTCTCCACCAACTTTGGATACCAATTATAGTTTTTAAATAAGAAGTTTTACTCTCGTTTAAATCAAGACGTAAACCTCTTTTAAAGACATCGACAGATTTTTGATAACTTGTTTTTTCCACTTTTGGCATTTCTGCCACTGATTGGGTAGAATCAGCCAATTGAGCGAAAGAGGAAACAGTAAATAATGTTATGAAAAATGTAGATAATAAAAATCGATTCATTTTTAAGGATAAGTGAGTTCTTTCAAGAATCACAAAGGTAAATTGATGTAGTTGTATAAAAAAGATGAATGATCTCTTTATTATCAGTTATTTCTATGATTTCAGTCATGTATTTGACTTAACTCTGCATCAATTTTAGATAATTTGTGCTTGATAATCTTCTGAGTATGATAATCAACCCAAACATCTTTAGGTAATCTTGTTTTAGGATGAAGCTCTTCATATCGCTTATAACTTAAGCCTAAAGCTGTAAACTCTTCGTGTAAATGTTCTTCAATGACTACGAAATTAAGAAATAAGTTGCCACTCAATTGTTTTACCTCTTCCATCTCTTGATGCACACTTTGTTGTACCAATTGTCGAATTTTCGTAAGCTCTAAACGCTCATGATGCTTAAGTTGTTGAGTGTATTCGTGATTATGTTCTTTTAATGAACTCCAATAAGATTCGTATTGCTCATGGTTTGGATGTGCATGTTTATCTTGTCCATAAGCATTAGTCAACCCTTGTATAATTATAAGGGCGAGTAGACAGCAGATTGTCTTCATAAGTTTGAAAATGAGATATAGTAAACAAAATAGACTTTACTTTTACTATTTTGTTAGAAATATAATATACTGATTGTGTGAAATGTAAAGTAGTAAAATGTACTCTATAAGCAGGGATGTTTGAAGAGGTAATAGATTGATTATAAGTTGCTTTAAGTAGTACGAAGTTACAATAAAAAAGCCACTACACATAAAAAGTATAGTGGCATGTATCTATAATATTATAGAATCTTGGATGATTACAAGTGGATACACTCGTCGTAAGCTAACGCAGCTGCTTCCATCACCGCTTCAGATAAAGTTGGGTGAGGGTGAACAGCAGTGATGATCTCATGACCTGTAACTTCTAATTTACGTCCAACAACTGCCTCAGCAATCATTTCAGTAACGTTAGAACCAATCATGTGACAACCTAACCATTCGCCATACTTAGCATCAAAGATTACTTTAACAAAACCTTCTTTATGACCTGCAGCAGAAGCTTTACCAGATGCAGAGAATGGGAATTTACCCACTTTCACTTCATAACCAGCTTCTTTTGCCATTTCTTCTGTCATACCTACTGAAGCTACTTCAGGAACAGTGTATGTACATCCTGGGATGTTACCATAGTTCATTGGCTCAGGAGTTAAACCAGCAAGTTTCTCAACACAGATGATACCTTCGTGAGAAGCAACGTGTGCAAGAGCAGGACCTTTAACGATGTCACCGATAGCGTGAACAGTAGGGATGTTAGTAGTATAGTAATCGTTTACTAATACTTTACCTCTGTCGTGAGCAACACCTACTTCTTCAAGACCGATACCTTCCAAGTTAGTTTCAACACCAACTGCAGAAAGAACTACATCACACTCGATAGTAGTTTCTTTATCTTTTTTGTTGTCTTTTACAGTAACTACACAACCTTTGCCTGATGTATCAACAGTTTGTACAGCAGCATTAGTCATTACGTTAATACCTTGTTTCTTGAAGTTACGCTCTAATTCTTTAGAAACGTCAGCATCTTCGTTAGGTACGATACGTGGTAAGTATTCAACAACAGTAACTTCAGTACCGATTGAGTTATAGAAGTAAGCAAACTCAACACCGATAGCACCAGAACCCATTACAACCATTTTCTTAGGTTGTTTTGGTAATGTCATTGCTTGACGGTAACCAATGATTTTTTCACCATCAATCTTAATATGTGGAAGTTCTTTTGCTCTACCACCTGTAGCTAAGATAATATTATCTGCATCGTAAACAGTAGCTTTACCTTCAGCATCAGTTACTTCAACTTGTTTAGGGCCTACTAATTTACCGAAACCTAGTAATTTCTCGATTTTGTTCTTTTTGATCAAGAACTCAACACCTTTACTCATACCAGCAGCAACACCACGGCTTCTTTGTACCATTGCAGGGAAATCAGCTTCTGCTTCACCTACATTAATACCGAAGTCTTTAGCATGGTTGATGTATTGGAATACCTGACCACTTTTTAAAAGTGCTTTCGTAGGAATACATCCCCAGTTTAAGCAGATACCACCCACTTCGGCTTTCTCTACTACGGCTACTTTCATACCTAGTTGAGAAGCTCGGATAGCTGCCACGTATCCACCAGGACCACTACCGATAACAATTAAATCAAATTTCGTTGCTGACATAATTCAAATGTTGTTAATATATAACTTTTCGTTTTTCGTTTTCTTTAGGGAATTGATAAAAATTCCCATGCAAAAATACACGTTCGTAAACAAAATAAAAACGATGCATCAATTACCTTTAATATATCGTACCTTTGTATAGAAAAAATTATTAATAATAAGCGAGAAATCAGCAAAGTATTTACTTTAATCTTTATTACGAATTAATATCAGTATAACATTGAATAGATGAATTATCTTTAATTAATTGGTATTGAGGAGAAACTTCCGTTTTAGAAACCTGTTTACTTAAATAAAGAGATTGCTATGAAAAGATCACCGTTTTTTAAATTACTTCAACACCGTACCTTCGATTTTACCACTCGTTATTATGATGCAGAAAAAGAAGAACGTGATGCTAGAATAAAAGCTCTTCATGAGAAATACTCTCAATCGGACGAAGAGAAAGAGAAGAATATAGAGAACATTGAAGACAGAATTGACTTTACAAGATCAAGGCAAAGAAAAACAGAACATAAGCCTATGATTATAAGAGCATTTATTGTAGCAGCAATGTTTGGTCTTATGTATTATCTGTTTAAATAACAAGTAAATAATTGGTAATCAATTATTAATAGTTGTTTGCTCGCTTATTAACAGTCTTTCTTCAAATACAGATGTTTAGCAACTCGAAATACTATATATTTGCAGCAACTATTAAATTATAGGCAATAGCCATACAAAAATACTTCTTACTTCAGATATTTTAATTTCATGTATATAGCAATAGCCGGGAACATTGGGTGTGGTAAGACCACTTTAACGCGTCTTCTGTCAGAACGATTCGGATGGAGAGCGTTGTATGAAAGCACAGTAAACAACCCATACTTAGAGGATTTTTACCAAGATATGGAAGCATGGGCTTTCCATTTACAAACATACTTCTTAAACCATAGATTTGAACAGGTAAAAGAAGCTACTGTAGAAAACCCAATTATCCAAGATAGAAGCTTATACGAGGGTACTTATGTATTTACAGAAAACCTTCGCCGATCAGGTGTGATGAATCAAAGAGATTTTGAAAACTACACTGCTCTATCTAAACTTTATGAGGCTAAAGCAACACCTCCACATCTTTTAATCTATTTAAGAGCCGATGTTTCGAAATTACTTCAGAATATCGAAAAAAGAGGTAGAGATTACGAAAAGACAATCCCAGTTGAATACCTACAAAATCTAAATGATTTATACGAAGAGTGGGTAGACAATTACGATAAGGGAGGTTTAGTTGTTGTTGATGTTAATGACGTAGATTTCGTAGGAAACTCTCAAGACTTCGAACGTATTGCTTCAGCTATTGAATCTGCGATGCGTATCCGTAAAGTACCTCAAGGTTCTTTTGCTTAATTCATTACTAACAAAAAAACAAAAAACATGTATATCGCAATCGCAGGCAATATTGGTAGTGGAAAAACAACGCTAACGGGTAAACTTGCTGAGCACTTTGGTTGGGAACCGCGCTATGAAAGTGCAGACGACAACCCTTACTTAGAAGATTTTTATGAGGACATGTCTAAATGGGCATTCCCTTTACAGATATATTTCTTAAACAGTCGTTACCGTCAGGTAATGGAAGTTTCAAGAACAGAACAGCCTATCATTCAAGACAGATCTTTATATGAAGATGCACACATCTTCTCTCGTCAATTGAATGCGGATGGTCATCTTACGGATAGAGATGCAGAATGCTTTAAGTCTGTATTCGATTCTGTTACAGAAACAGCTCCGGCTCCAGACTTATTGATTTACTTAAGAACAAGCGTACCACAATTATTGGATCATATTCGTAAACGTGGCCGTGAATACGAACAAAGTATTTCTAGAGCTTATCTTACAGGTTTAAATGAGTATTACGAAGAGTGGATTTCCAATTATGATAGCGGTAAATTATTAATTATCGATATGGAGGATAAAGATTTCGTAGAGAACTCGGCAGACCTTCAACAAATTATTGGAAGCATTGATGCTGAATTGCACGCACAAAAAGCTCGTGTATAAATCTGAACAAGAGGAATACTATTTTAAAAGCGTGTGTTATCTAAAATGACACACGTTTTTTGTGACTTCTTATCGATTATTTATTAACCTACATCACAAGTTTAGACTTCAAGATATAATGCAATACATTGCCATAGCAGGGAATATTGGTTCAGGGAAAACTACGCTTACAAAAATGTTATCAGAACACTTTGGTTGGAAAGCGGAGTTTGAAAGTACTGCCGATAATCCATATTTAGAGGATTTCTATAACGATATGAAAAGATGGGCTTTTCATACTCAGATTCGTTTTCTAGATAACAGCTTTCAGCAAATGCTTGATCTTCGTACTAGCAACAAGGCGGTTGTTCAAGACCGTTCATTTGATGAAAATGCTCATATCTTTGCCCGTAACCTTCATACTTCAGGTATTATGGATGAAAGAGACTTTGAATCTTACTGGAAGCTTTTTGTCAGTATGTCGTCTCAATTGCCAAAGCCTGACCTATTGATTTACCTTGATACAGATTATGAACGATTAATCTCTCAAATTCAGAAGCGAGGACGTTCGTATGAACAAACTATCCCAGAAGATTATTTGAAGGGACTGAACGTATTGTATAATGAATGGATCGATAACTACGAAGGACCTTTGCTCCGTTTAAAAATGGAAGATGTTGATTTTGTAGAGCGATCAGAAGATTTTTATAAAATTGTATCAGAAGTGGATGACTTACTTTCTGTAGTATAATACACAACTGAGCTCAATTTTAAGTCATATAGTATGTACAACAGTATATAAACTATATGACTTTTTTATTTCTTGGTAACTTGTTGATTTATAGCTGTTAATAAGATCAATTTTTCAGTGAATAAAGAAATAATAATTACCTAGTAATAAGAATATTTCAAAACTAATTACTTACCTTTGTCAGCCGACAAGCAAAACTGGGTTTTCTTAGCTTAAATAATCAATGGAAAATATCTGTTAAGAATTAATTGATATTTTTTTCTGACTAATGTTTAAACTATGGATTCTTAGGTAAATAGGCCGTTATCAGTCAATTAAAGGCACTTTTTATAAGTTGTTTCTGTTAATGTCATTGAAATTCAATCATAATAATAGGATTTTAATTGATTGTCAGTCATATTTGGTTTGTCATTTTGCAGAAGTATGCTTACTTTTGCAAGCCGAAAAATTCTAATCTTACATAGTACGATGAAAAGAACATTTCAACCTTCGAACCGCAAGAGAAGAAACAAGCATGGTTTCCGTCAACGTATGCTAACAGCAAACGGACGTAACGTTCTTGCAGCGAGAAGAAAAAAAGGAAGAAAGAGCCTTACAGTTTCTGACTCAAGAAAACACAAGGCGTAGTTAGCACTCTAAAATAGAGTGTGTTTCAGAACACTAAAAAATTAATGTGATGAAAACTCGTATCGCAAAAAAAATCTTGAAAAATCAAGAGAAATTGAATTACAACAAAGGTCAAGTTCAAAAAGCTGAACGCCTTGTTGCAAAAAAACAAAAAGCTGCCGCTAACGCTTAATTGACTGACATAGTCTAGCAGCTTTTTATCTTGCGTCTCTGTAGAGCATCTTTATGGTGCTCTACGGAAGCCCGCGAAAAGGTTAAAGAGCTGAAGGTTCGGCGGCAGCAAGTACGACGAACCTTCACTTTTTATTTAAAGACCTTTCAAAAAAGTGCAAAGTAGTTTCTTATGGAGCAGAATAATTTGCCGACATATACAAGGTCCACTTTCCCAAAGTGTGAGCACCTTAAGAGTAAGAGTAGAATAGAGCAGATGTTCAAGAAAGGGCAATCTGTTTTTTGTTTTCCATACAAAGTATATTACACTTTGTCGGATGATCTTACTACAGCTCCAATACCCCCTCAAGTTTTATTCTCAGTATCAAAGAGAACCTTCAAGAATGCCTCTGATAGAAACAGGGTTAAACGTCAATTGAAGGAAGCGTATCGCTTAAATAAGAATATCTTAAACATAGAAAATCCTCAAAAAAGCATTGAGGCAATTTCGTTTGTTTATGTCTCTAAAAAGAAAGAGCCTTACAATTTCCTTGAAAGAAAAATGAAGGCATCTCTTTATAGATTAGTAGATCAATATATCGAAAAAGAAGAAGTTGAATAATTATTCTATTTCTTCCTTTTTAGTTTTTTGATTTTTCTAGCAAACTCAGCTAAACTCTCTTTTTTACTGGCTCGATACTTCCAAACCAAGTCAAAAGGCTTCAACTCTGGAGCATTCTCAGCACCAAAAGTAACAGCATAAAATCTACTGTCTTTTGATTGTGCTTTTCTCAATTTGTGCAAGATATCAGTAGATAACTCTGGAATTTTCCCATCTGTAATCAATATCAAATCTGCCATTTTATAGTTTGGTTGTTGCATCTGATCGATAGCTGCATGTAACGCGGGTCCTGCATTGGTACCTGCACTAAATGACATAGAAAGGAAATGTATTAGAGGTTCTAAGCCTTCCCTTAAGTTGCTTAGGTCAATCTTCTCAATTTCATCCTCAGTCGCACCAAAAGAAAAAAGAATACATTCTCGTTTATTTTCCAAAGCCATTTTCATAATTGCAAAGCATAGCGTTTTGGCAATTTGCTCTGGCTTTCCTAACATGGATGCACTGGTGTCAATACAAAGAATTACCGGCCCAGCAACGTCTTCCTTAGTACTTACTTTCTGACTTTTCTTTCCTTCTTCTTTTACTGGAGGACGTTCTTCAGCTTTTAGCTCGAAAGTTTGCAGTTTATGCTCAACAAACTTTTTGTAAAAGATCAACTCAGTGTCTTCATTTCCTAATAAGGCAGCTTCTGTTGGTAATATTTGTGATAGATCATCACTTTCATGTACACCAATCAAAGACTCTTTGCCATGAGTGAAAGTCCTTCTAAAAGGTTGAATTGATATTTCTTCCAGTTGTTCCTTTTCCTCTTCAAGTTCTGCACTGGCATATCTACCTAGTAATTCTACTAACTCTTTTAGCATCTCCTCATCTTCGAGTAGACGTTCGTACCGAGTGAGTACATCAAAACCAGTACTTTGCCATTTCCCTTTAGCCTTTTCAAACCCTAGCCCAAGATGGTCCATCAATTGGCTGATCAGGTGTTGACTTTTGTCGAACTTTGTGGCATTATCACTAAGCTTCTTTTTGAGGTCGTCTTGCTTTTGTTGGGTTTTACCTCCAAGCATTTTACGAACACTCTCAATCAGCTTCGACATCATTCCTTTAGTAGATCGACCTTTATCACCGTTGGCGTTACCAGAACGCATTCCGAATGGTAAACTAAGGCGTTTCCTCTGACGATCAATTTGTGGGGGTTCTGAAGTTGTTTCTGCAATATTTTCAATATGCGTAATCAACTCCTTTACCACATGATCTCTCAAAGATGCATGTCGATGAATGGAATCTTTTAAACCAGGTGTTTCTAAGATATCATCAATAATAAACTTATAGCCAAGAGCCATATCAGAAAATTCTGAGTTTCTAATATCAGGCTGGTGTCCTCTGGCTATTTCCGTTAAATAAGAAGCTAAAACCTGGCGGTCATCGGTTTCTCCAAGTGAAGAGAACATTTTAAACTTCTCGATTTCATCAAAAGAAGTTTTATCCTCCATAACTACGTTTTAACTTTTCTGTTTGAAGTTTATAATTAAGAATTTGTTTCCACAGATCATTTAAACTTTCATCGATCAATGAACGCCAATTTTCTGAAAGGAAGATGTTTTTACCTACACCTTCTTCTCTACTGTGACGTACTTCTTCGATTTCTGTTGAAATCTTATCCAAATATTTTAATAGTAGATCAGCTTCTTTGTTAAGTTGAACTTTTACATCGTCGGTGATGCTTCTTGCTACTTTACCTAAACGCTGTTCTTTAGAAGATCTTAATTGATATTTATGATATTCATGTCCCATACGTACTTCGATTTCAATATCTGAAATCTTACCAATCGTAAAGGTTTCCGTTCTGCCTGTAGATGAGTATAATATAACATCAGAAGCACCTCGGCCCATCATCTCAAAGTCATCTGCTAAGATACGGTTATTGATTCCGATGAAGTTTTCGATCATGTAATAATCATCATCGATAATAGTAGGTGTTTCAATAAGAAGCTCTTTTTCTTCTTTTGTCATACTATCAACATCTTTCTCAAAAGATACCAACTGAGAACGGACAGTTTCCATGCTATACTTCGCACTCCAACCATATTTTTGAACAGCTCTGGTTACCCATTGTCTCACCATATCAATTTGATCAGGAGTATGCCAAATACAATTGGAAATAAGGAAACAATCTGATAGATCGATGCGGTCTCGACCATTCATAAAGGCAGAGGTTCTTAATAAACGAACAATCTTATGCCATCTACGGTCAGAAACATAAATGCTTTCTTCATTTTCTCCTTTAGAAGATTGGTTGTAACGTTCTATATACTTTCTAACAATCGAAATGACACTAAGTATCTCTTGTGGTACTTTTACAGTGTCAATAATAGGGCTCCAACCGTCTACTTCAGTTTCATCGAACTTCAATGATTCGTCTACAACAGGCGTAGTAAGTTTAGAAGACGTAATCATATCGAAAAACTTTTGTTCATCGATAATTCTATCCACATAAACTCTTACTAGGAAACGGTCCCATATAGCTTCTAGTCCTTCGCCTTTAGCAGGAAGTTCGTTAGAAGCAGATAAAAGTGCATGTACTTTTACTTCTATTTCTTGATCACCATTTCTAAATACTTTTTCATTTAGTACAGTAAGAAGGGCATTCTGAATAGAAGGTCCAGCTTTCCATATTTCATCAAGAAAGACTACAGAAGATCCCGGAAGGTAATTGTCTGTTAATCTTTCGTATTTATCTTCTTTACTAAGTTTTGATATAGAGATAGGGCCAAATATTTCATCTGGAGTACTAAATCTATTCATTAGATATTCAAATGAATCGCCGCCTTTGAAGGCATATTTCAATCGTCTTGCAATCATACTTTTACCAACACCGGGAGGGCCTAGCATAAAAATACTTTCGCCGGCAATGGCACTTAACATCGCTAATGAAAGAACATCTTCTTTTTCATGAAGATCTTCTCCAAGTAAACCCAGTAGTTTCTTTGATCGCTTACGTACGTCGTAGGCTAAGTTTGAGAGTTCGCTCATCGTCTCGCTTATTCTATTTTAATATCAATCTCTTCGTGATGAGACCGATAATTCCGATCTAAATAATGAAATGCTAACCTCTTAAGTTAGCGATAAGTGTAAATTAGTGCCCTAAAATATTGAATATTTTTTTCTTGAAAAGCGATTTATGTTCTTTGACGAAAGAATTTTTGATGATTTTATAATCAAAACGGCATTTTATGAAAGAAAAACACTCTAACACTATGTAGAAGTAAATAAATTGAAAAAATTTTGATTACAGTGATTACATATCTGTAAACGCCTTGTCTAAAGTGTGAAATATGGGTAAAAGAATAGAACAGAATGATTGTTTTATTAAAAACTAACTTCACTAATTAATCTTAATGGCGAAAGCCGAACTGGTTAAAAACAGAATCTGATTACTGTACTTCTCGTATGAAAGTACCGAATTACTATCAATTTTGAAGCTTGTTAATTTAAGCTGGCAAAAAATGAGAAAAGCAACCTTTATTCTACCGCTGAATAAGGTTGCTTTATTTTTTATCTATCTATTTCGATAATCAAGAAAATTACATGTTCTTAATTCCTCTTTTTACTTGTTGATAATCCAAGAAATACATTAATCGAACAGAAAGTGTATTTACTTGAGCTTCTTTCCACATCTCATTTACATTTTCTGTAAAGTTATAATGTGAGTTATAAGAATTTGACCCTAGTTCATTTCTCCACATAGCAGTAACAAAACTGCCAGGAAGGAATTCCCAACTATACGATACTTCCATATTAAATGTATTATAGTTGGCATCATGTTCTTTTTCTCCATCTTCATTGACATCAGAAAAGTCTGAAGTTAATAACTCTCCTGATTTAGCTAAATCGAAAAATTCATCATAAGCAACTTGTCTCCAATAATGTCTTAATCTCAATTTTAAGAACATCTTATTGTTGAAAGTATATTGCGTCCAGAAATTATTTTCTAAGGTCTTTACATTTCTATCTCCATATATTACTGCTTCGACATTATCACTTTCATCTTTTTCGGTAGTGACATATCCTTTTTCATTTCTATTTTGGCTCCATGCAATTTGGTGGTTCAAATCCCATTTGTCATTTACCCTATATGTTTGCCCATAACGGTAATAATCATCCAATTGATTGAAATGTTGTCTTTGCCATATGCTAGCTCTCATACTGATAGAGTACCTTTTACTACCATCAGAGTTAAGTGTAACCCCTGTATCATGTGATGGATATTGAGCAAAGCGATAGCCTTCTTCTCTTGGTCC
Source organism: Flammeovirga agarivorans (assembly GCF_012641475.1). Lineage (NCBI taxonomy): Bacteria > Pseudomonadati > Bacteroidota > Cytophagia > Cytophagales > Flammeovirgaceae > Flammeovirga > Flammeovirga agarivorans. Next base: position 69,125 of record NZ_JABAIL010000015.1, read on the forward strand.
GAAGTAATCGTAACTCATTTGCGGCGTAATAGCTGCATTTAACCTTACACTCCAGAAGTTATTGAAAAGCATGTCTGCATCACCCCATAGGTTCCTATACATAAATGCTTTAGGTGCATAAAGATGATCCTCGTTGTATCCAACCCTTACCCAATATCTTTGGTAAATTCCTTTTCCTTTATATTGATTCCATGAAGTATTTGCTCTTACTTGAATGGCGTTATTAGAACTATTATATCCTAAATCGTTAGGGTTGTAAGTATCCGATTCTACATTTGTAGATACCCAGTAGTGCCAGTTTCCTGAAACTTTACCATGTCCTAAATCAAAGCGATGTCCTAAAGTTGTTAACCTCTCGTCTTCACCATTATTGCCTACTTCAGTATTGAATTCTTGACTCAAAGCCCCAAAACCTCTAAAGCGGAACATGTTATTTCTATCATACAAGTTGAAGTGACCAGAGGATACATTAGAAGATTTATGTCCTTGGCCTCTACGAACATTTGTGTTGATCACACCAATAGATGAATTATTAGGTAAGTTTTGATCAACAGAAATGATATTGAAGTTGGTAAGAGGATCAGCTTCTACAGTTCTTGTTTCATTTGTTAGCGTATCTTCAATAATTGCATAACTAACATTAGTGATGGAATTAAGAATACCAACACCGAGTCCTTTTTCTGTTCTACCAGTAAGTTTTATAGAGTTGATTAAAGGAGCGTCATTAGGTTTGAAGATAAACTCTTCATTGTCTTGTAGGTGATCATCAGAAGGAGCAACATGACTCTGACCAATTCTTCTTGAATAAAATTGTCCCCACTTATTAAAGATTGAAGTACCTTGTCTAAAGAAATCCCTAAATTCTCCGTATTGAACTTCATAAGCCGATAGGTTGAGTACCTCATTATCTGCTTGAACTTGAGAGAAATCGGGAACTAAACTAACATCTAATGTAAAGCTTTGTCCTAACCCTAGTTTTAAATCGGCACCACCAGAGAATGTATTCGCAATTTTATCAGAACCTTGTTTACTTACTGCCACATTACTGATATAAGGTGATAATGTAAGTCTTAATGGAGGTTTGATGTCATATAACCCTCTTAATGACCCAAACTGATTAACATATCCTTGTTTTTCTGCATCAACATTATTCCAGAAAGCCGTCTCGTTAGAACGTTTAATTACCCTACCAAAGTTGACACCCCATACCATTTCTTTGGCGTTAGGCATTCTTAAAGCTCTGTAAGGTATTGCCATTTCGACAGCCCATCCTTCTTCATTCTTCTGAACTGCAGATTGCCATACTTCATTCCAGTTGCCATCCCAGCCAGACATACCTCTCATTCTGTCACTTTGTACACCAGCCGCAGTTACTTCGAATTCAAAACAATCCTGTTGTTTGTTGTATGTATCAAAAGAAACAATAAATGAATCTGCCGCTCCACTTCCAGAGTCTCTACCGCCTAGGTTTGTTCTTACAGAATCAGGAGCAGTATCGTATAGTTGAGCACTTACATAAATAGCATAATCATCATAGGCTACCTGTAATCTGGTTTTTTGTCTTGAAGGTTGATTATTGTTCGGCCAGTTCTGAGTAAAATATCCTTCATAGATATACTTATCAGCCTCATCATTATTTAAGTAATGGCCGTTAAGACTTGCCGTCAGATTTGTCATGTTCAATGGATCACTCCAGACTTCATCGTCTAGAATACCATCAATTTTCGGAGCATCATGTGTGTTCCATGCATGTATGTTCATGCGATGTAATTGTGCAAAAGATATACTCGGAAGGAATGCACACAGAAAGATGATATAGCTTCTGAAAGGGGACAAAATGGTAGTGGAATATTTAATTAAAAGTTCATTTATTTAGTTACACACTACAAAATGTACAATTCATAATAATTAATCAATGCGATTAATTAATATTAACTAATAAACTTATTTTACCTTAATTATACAGGTTGTTTTTATGATTTATTATCAATTTTTAAAACGGTAAAAATATATTTTCAGTAAATACTTTTAAATATCCTTTTTTAAAATCAACTCGAATAATAACGTGAATGTCAATGAATTCTAAACAAAATTGTTGATTGTATTTTGAAATGTTATTTTTGCGATCGGAATTAACACTTAGATGTGTATTAATTAATTTTTGAATCATTAAGCTCAGAATTAGGAGGACTGAAAATCCTCAACCTTCTGTCTTAAATTCCTAACGTAATGAGCGATTTAATTAAGGATATCAACTTTGTTGGTGAAGAAGTTGATAAGAAAGCTGTGACTTGTGAAGTTAAGGTAACTGACAACACTGCAGCTGAAGGACAACGTAAGTTATACATTGAAAGTTACGGTTGTCAGATGAATTTTTCTGACTCTGAAATTGTAGCTTCAGTAATGCAGGAAAATAACTTCGGAACAACAAATGATGTCGAAGAAGCAGACCTAGTTTTTTTAAATACATGTTCAATCCGTGAGAAAGCAGAGCAAACTGTTCGTAAGCGTCTAACTGTATTTAATAAGATAAAGAAAAGAAAACCTGGAATGATCATCGGTGTATTGGGTTGTATGGCTGAACGTCTAAAAACTCAATTACTGGAAGAAGAAAAAATGGTAGATATCGTGGCTGGACCCGATGCTTACAGAGATCTTCCTAAACTTGTCGGTGATGTTGATGAAGGAGATAAAGGTGTCAATGTATTTTTATCTAGAGATGAAACGTATGCGGATATTGCTCCAATCAGATTGAATTCAAATGGTATTACAGCAATGATCTCTATTATGAGAGGTTGTGATAACATGTGTTCTTTCTGTGTAGTGCCATTTACTCGTGGTCGTGAGCGCTCTAGAGATCCTCATTCTATTGTACAAGAAGCAAAAGAATTATTCGAACAAGGATATAAAGAAGTTACTTTATTAGGCCAAAATGTAGATTCATACAAGTGGTCTGGTGAAGAAAACAATAAAGCTCGATTAGAGAAAAAAGAGAAGGAGGAAGAAGTAGAAGAAGTGGTGAACTTTGCTAATTTGTTAGAAATGGTAGCACAAGTTTCTCCTGAACTTCGTATTCGTTTTTCAACTTCTCATCCTAAGGATATTACAGACGAGGTGTTATATACTATGAAAAAGTACGAAAACATCTGTAAGTTTATCCACCTTCCAGTACAGTCTGGAAACTCTAGAGTTCTTGATATTATGAACCGTACTTATGATAGAGAATGGTACATTAATAGAATTGATAAGATTAGAGAAATTTTAGGAAACGAGTGTGGTGTTTCTTCTGATATGATTGCTGGTTTCTGTACAGAAACAGAAGAGGAACATAAAGATACCTTGTCATTGATGGAGTATGTGAAATTCGATTTCAGTTATATGTTCTTCTATTCAGAGAGACCAGGAACATTAGCAGAAAAGAAATTTGAAGATGATATTCCTGAAGAAGTGAAAAAACGTCGTTTACAAGAAATTGTAACATTACAACGTATACATTCAGCAGAACGTAATGCTTTAAATGTTGGTCAAACTCAAAAAGTATTGATTGAAGGATATTCTAAACGTTCACAAGAACACTTCCAAGGTAGAAACTCTGCAAATAAAGTAGTAGTATTCCCTAAAGGAGATGCACAAATCGGTACATATGCACATGTTAAAGTACATGACTGTACAGGTGGTACATTGTTAGGTGAACTTGTAGAAGTTTAATACTTGAAATAAAAATCACAAGATTTGTGATGTTTATATTAGGGGTTTTAGAAGGGTAATAAGTCTTCTAAGACCCTTTTTTTATTCTTTATAACCCATTACTTGGAGAGCAACATCATCAATTACTATCTCAATATTTTGTATCTTCCCTTAAAATCAGTGCTTCACTATTAATTTACTTTTTATCTCAAAAAGCCATGTTGATAGAATTTTCTGTGACCAATTTTAGGTCTATTAAAAATGAACAGGTGTTGTCATTACTTCCATCAGGAAGAGTAAGAAAAATTTCCAAGGATAATAGATTGTTAACCCATTCCAATTATCCACAAACAGAGACTTTGGCTTCTGCAGTTGTTTTTGGTGCTAATGCTTCGGGAAAAAGTAACTTATTACGAGCGTTGGAAGCACTTAGCGTAATGGTACAAGAGGGACATGATAGTGTGTTAGGAGAAGGAGCTAAAGCTTATGTTCCTTTCCGTTTGGACCGAATGTCAAGAGAGCTTCCTACAAATTTCTATATTCGATTTATAGCTTCTGATGGAGTTCAGTATGAATATGAATTGTCTAGAGACGCCGAAAGTGTAACACATGAAGCTTTGTATTCTTACCCCAAAAACAGAAGAGTTAAGCTTTTTGAAAGAAGTGAAAATTTGCCTGTAGTCTTTGGTAAGAAACTTAAAGGTGATAAACAGTCTATAGCAAGGCATGTACTACCGCATCAGTTAATGTTAGCCAAGGGAGCTCAATTGGGTTTAGGTCAATTAATGGCTCCATGGAGGTTTTTCAAGAGTCATTTGAGAGCATATATCCTTTATCGATCAGTATATGATGATGCTTTATTACAAGGAATCGCAAAACACATTGTTAATGATGAATCAGGAAGATTTCTGAAGAATTTAAGTCAATTAGTGTATAATGCTGATACAGGGATAAAAGGCATTGATGTTGTTCAGGAAGATTCGGAGTTAATGGGGCTTTTTGAAGGAAGAAGAAGGTTTCAAATCAAAACTTTGCATTATTCTGAAGATACTGAAAAACCAGTATTATTTGAGTTGAAAGAGGAATCTATTGGTACTAGAAAACTAGTAGCTTTAGGAGGGTTAATATTAAGAGTATTAGAAGCGGGAGATACACTTGCTATTGATGAACTTGATCAGAGTATGCATCCTCACCTTACAAGAGCACTAATTAAACTTTTTCATAACCCAAATACGAACCCTAAAAGAGCACAATTGATATTTTCTACTCACGATGCTTCTTTATTAAATGATGATCTATTTCGTTTCGACCAAGTTTTTCTTTCAGAGAGATCAGAAGATGGAGAGACTGAAGTGTCATCGGTTTCTGATATTCCTAACTTGAAAAAAGAAGTACCACTAGAGGAATGGTATCTGACTGGTAAATTTGGAGGAACACCTGCAATTAATCAATTAGGTTTAGAGTTTGACTTTAACATACAAGGCGATGAGGAACAGAAGGAGAGATAAGAATAATTCCCTTCGCCAAAGAGTATTGATTCTTTGTGAGGGAGCTAAAACAGAACCCAATTATTTTAATGGTTTAAAACATGATGCAGCAAAAAGAAGAACTTTATCTGCTGTTGATATTGAAGTATATCAACCTAAAAGTCATAGCCCATTAGGTTTAGTGAGAGAAGCGATATTCAAAAAAAAGAAAGCCTTAACAAAAGGAAACCCATACGAAACTATTTGGCTAGTCTTTGATAGAGATTATCACAAACATATCGAAGAGGTGATCATTTTAGCAGGGAAAAATGACATCAAAGTAATTATCTCTAATATCTGTTTTGAGTTATGGTTTTTACTGCACTATGAAATGGTGGATGTCAATAAGCGCTATTTGAAATGTGGAAATTTAATCAAATACATCCAGCAAAATTATGTATCCCGTTACCATAAAAATGCAAAAAACTACCACGAGCTAAAACCTCTGACTGATTTGGCTATAGAAAGGGCAAAAAAGTTAGAAGAGCATTTTATCTCTGGTGTAAAATCAAATACTAAATTTCATGAAAGAGAACCATACACGAATGTCTATGTATTGGTAGAGTATCTTTTGGATTTATAATTTATTCCCACCCCATTGATTGCCAGATGACCAATTTTACAAAATAGGCAACAAGAAATACAACACTAGTCAGTAATATGAACATTAACCCTGCGAATATCATTAACCCTGTGGAGCTTTTTTGTACTTGGTTGATTGCTTGAGGGTTCTGATTATAATATCCTTCAATCAATTTTACATTATTTCTATTAGCTCTGTAGAATACATCTATGAAATCTCCAATGCCTGGTATTATTCCAATGAGGTAATCCAGTAATAGATTAAAAGTCATTGCCATGATTAGTCTTGCGGGTAAACCATTTCTTGCCACTGTAAATAAGGCAACTCCAGAAATAAAAACAGAGATAGTGTCACCAACTCCCGGGATCAACCCAACAAACGCATCTAATCCTATACTTTGTTTTGTTCCAGGAATTGGAATGGCCTCATCCATGATAGAACTAATTCTTTTTAAAGTTTTATAAGAGGGATCGTTGGCATACTGGGAAGTCTGATTTGTCATATTATTTCAATAAATATATTTTTTTTACGTATTTTCATATAAATAAAAATAAGCATCTACCATGAAAGATACCATAAAAGCTATTGCTTTACTTTTTGTTTTACTGATGTTCAGTGGAAACTTGTCTGCACAAACTTATGATTATGTGGAAGATAGTACCAAACAAAAAGATGCCTATACTCAACAACAGTACAAAAAACCTACACAATCGGAGGTGAATGCCCTTAAAGATCAAAAACATTCTGATAAACCGTTAAAAGATAAAATATTTTTTGGTGGAGGTTTAGGGTTTGGCTTTTCAAATTATTACACCCAAATCGCAGTTACACCAATGGTAGGTTACTTGATTACTCCAAACCTACAATTAGGTATTGGATTTGTATATGAGTACTACAATTATAAGTCAGATATCGGACCAGATTACAGCACTAATAATTATGGATTTAGACCATTTGCTAGATACATGATTAACGTAAGAGATGGTTTAAAAATATTTCCACAAATAGAATACTATGCCTTTAGTTACGAGCACATCGAAGATTATGATGCTTCTTCTAGAAGATATATTACGGATAGAAGATGGCAGGAACAGTTCTTAATTGGTGGTGGTGTTTCTCAAGGAGTAGGAAGAAAAGGAGGAGTGAATATTATTGCTTTGTATGATGTAGCCTACGATTCAAATAATGCATATTATGGTTCTCCTTATGTAACTTACGGTTCTCCTTGGGTAATTAGAGTCGAAGTTGCATTCTAAAATGTAAGAAAATATTAAAGGATTTGTAAAGCGGCTTTTTAGTCGCTTTTTTTGTTGTATGAAATTTGAAATTAGAGATATTACTGCTGCACAAACTTGGGCAATCCGACATAAAGTAATGTGGCCGAAAGAACCACTATCTTATGTCAAAATTCCAGATGATGATAAAGGAAGACATTTAGGATTATTTGTTGGAGAAGAATTAACATCTGTGATTTCATTATTTATGGATCCTGACAAGAATGTTCAGTTTAGAAAATTTGCCACTCTTCAAGAACAGCAAGGGAAAGGATATGGAAGTATTCTACTAAAGCATGTGATAAAGCTAGCAAAAGAAGAAGGAGCTAAAGTATTGTGGTGTAATGCAAGAGCAACAGCTACAATCTTATATGAAAGAGAGGGATTACATCAAACGGATACTTCTTTTATACGTAAAGGTATTCTATTTGTAAGAATGGAAAAACAACTATAAATAATCACCCTTAATTTTACTTTAAGTAAAAAAGGAAAATATAATTATATGTAGATGCTTGAATTTGATTTGGGCATCTACTTTTTTTATAAAAAAAATCGATTTGAGTGAATTAATTTTAAAAAGGCTGTGTTATAGTGTTATTATGTAAATATTTAATAACGTTATAATGCGACCACTCAACCTATTATCAATTAGCATTGTTCTGTTTCTTTTAATTGGTTGTACCAATGAGAAAGATAAAGAGATCAACACAGACGACCCTATTTCAGAAGGTAGCATTAATGATGTGACTGTCCCTTCTGGTTTCGATTACAAAACCACAAAAACAATTTATGTAAAAGTATCCTCATCTAATTTCGCAGGATCAAACCTAATTACAGCTTATTTATCAACTCCAGCAGGAGAGAAAATCAAAATGTTTTCAGGACTCAGTGATGAAAACGGAGTGCTAAACATGGAATTGTCGGTACCAACCTATATCGACGAACTGTACATTTCAAAGCAAGCAGCAGGATTGGAGTTTTTCGAAACTGCTTCTATCGCTACTGAATATGTAAATGTAGAATTTGATGTGGAATCAGAATTAGTACCATTTGAAGCATCACAAGCAAGAAAATCTAATACTTGTAATGACTTTATTTATGTAGTAAATGGTAATGGAGAATTCTTTTCTATCAATTTGGACAACGATTTAGCAATAACTGATTACCCGGATTTGTCGGGGGGAAGTTTTGCAGCTACGTATGACAGAGAGAACAATATCATTTATTATGATGTTAAAGGAAAACTCTACAGCTATGTAAAGGAAACAGGTACATCTACCTTGATTGCATCACTGAACACTTCAAGTAATAATCTAAATGATGGTTATCCAAGAATGGTAATCAATCCAAGTGATGGTTATTTATATATCGCAGCGAAAGAAGACTTCGCAATTATTGATCCTTCAGATGGTAGTGTTGTTAAAAATGCTAGAATTCAAGGTATCTCAGGTTCTCAAAATGGAGGAGGTGACTTTGACTTTTCCTCTGATGGTACATTATATCAAGTGTCTAGTGGAGGTATGTTCCGAATGGCATTTAATAGTGACTCAACAATTATCAACGCTACGCGTATTAGTGCTGATAATTTCCCTCACTATCTAACAGGTGTTACAATTGACAGGTTTGATCGTCTGTATGCGTCAACAAACCATTCAAATAGTAAATTGATCCAAATGGATATTAATGATGGATCTTATGTGATCCTTAGGAATATGGGAAGAAAAATGAACGATTTAAGTTCATTTAGATGTACTGAAGAAGACTTTGCAGGCCAAGATGCAGATGGAGATGGAGTTGTAGATGGTTTCGATTTATATCCTAATGATTCTACAAGAGCATTTGAATCTTATACTCCAGGTGAAAATGGCTTTGGTACTTATGCATTTGAGGATTTATACCCTGCTAAAGGTGACTACGATTTTAACGATATTATAGTACATTACAGACATACGAGTGTGAGTAATGCTGATAATAAAATTGTAGAGTTCAAGACAAAGTATATTGTAAAAACAGTACAGTCTGATTTGCCATCAGGTTTTGCCTTCGAATTACCGATACATGCAGATTCTATTTTAAGTGTAACAGGATCTAGAGTTACAGCAGGTGCCGTAACCTTGGATTCAAAAGGATTAGAAAGTGGTATTGCTCCTGAAAAACCAGTAGTGGTAGCTTTCGATGATCACTTTGCATTGATAAGTAGACCTGGTAAGATCAGTAAGAGTGATGAATTCGAAGTAGTGATCACCTTTACAGAACCTATTGATCCGTCATCATTACCGATTGGTGCATTTAATCCATTTATTTTCATCAATAAAGATAGAACGAAAGAAGTCCATTTAGCTAATTTCCCTACTACATCGAAATTCAATCAATCATTACAAACAGATGGCGTTGATGATGGTAATTTCAAAACAGCAGAAGGGCACCCATGGGCGATTCACTTACCGCACAAATTCCATCCACCGAAAGAAGCTATTGATATTACGAATGCGTATTCAAATTTTGAAAATTTCGTTGAATCCAGCGGTAGTGCAAATTCTAACTGGTATACTGATGATACTGGTAATAGAGTAGAATCAAAAATGCACTTAGATAACGAAGAATAACCCTAATACTACTATCTACTAATAAAAGAAAAACCCTCATCTATAAATGGTTCGCCATTTTAAGATGAGGGTTTGTTATTTTTTTGAAAAGTAAAACCTTTATAAGCCTGCAGCCAAAATTAAATCGAGATTCTTTAATGGTAGGTTGAACTTTTCCGCAATTGCTTGGTTTGTGATACTCCCTCGGTAAGTATATACTCCTTTTGAAAACCATGGATGTCTTCTCATCATGGTGTCCACATTCATTTCATCATTTATTTTCATAAGGATGGGAGTGAAGATATTACTAATTGCAGCTGTTGCAGTTCTAGAAACTCTTGATGCAATATTGGGAACACAATAATGAATTACACCATGTTTTTTGTACACAGGGTGTCTGTGATTTGTGGGTTCTGAGGTTTCAAAACAACCACCTTGATCGATACAAACATCAATAATGATAGAATTTTCCCTCATATCCATGACCATTTCTTCAGTAACGATCGATGGAGTTCTTGCCCCGTGAGTATGTATTGCTCCAATAACAACATCCGCTCTTTTTAAAGCTTCATTAATAGAGGTGCTATCTAAGGCAGACGTAAATAGATGAGGGTAATTCAGTTCTTTCTTTAGTCTTCTGAGTTTGTAAATGGCATTATCAAACACCTTTACCTCTGCACCCATACCTATAGCAGTTCTTGCCGCGTATTCGGCAACAGTACCGGCACCTAGAATCACAACTTTTGAAGGAGGGACACCTGTAATGCCGCCTAGGATAATTCCTTTTCCGCCATTATAACTACTTAGATATTCTGCAGCAATAAGCATCACAGTACTACCAGCAATCTCACTCATAGCTCGAACAAGAGGTAGTCCACCTACTTTATCTTCAATCAATTCAAAACCTAAGGCAGTGATTTTTTTCTTATTCAGAGCTACTAAGACATCTTTCTTGATTTCCCTCATGTGAATGGTAGAAATGATAGCCTTACCTTGTTTCATATCTGCAATCTCATCGATAGTAGGAGCTGAAATCTTAATTACGATATCACATTCCATCACCTCTTTGTGAGAATACACAATAGTAGCACCTGCTTCTGAATATTCGTTGTCTAAGTGATTGACATGCTTTCCGGCATTTGTCTCCACATAAACTTCGCATCCATTATTAATTAGAAGAGATATTGCTCCTGGTCGAAGAGCACATCTTTTTTCATCAAGGTTGATTTCTTTAGGAACACCAATTTTAAGAGGGTTCCCTCTTTTATGAACTGGACCTTCCATCACTTCTTGAGGATGGAATTGAAAATAACTTTCGGTAGCTTTTTCAAAGCCTTCACGTTGTTTGCCCATTTTAACTCAATAAAAAGTTACATGATAGTGACGATAATTTCTCTTGAATTTTCGTCGATAGTAGTGATGGAAATTTCAGTACAGTCATCAGGTAGTAGGCGTTCTACTTTAGAAGGCCATTCAATTAAACATAGATTCTGACTATAAAGATATTCTTCAAAACCAATATCAAAGGCTTCCATCTCATCCTTTATACGATACATATCAAAGTGATAAACTGTATCAGCATCATTGGTCATATATTCATTTACTAATGCAAACGTTGGACTGTTTACATGGTCAAGTACTCCTAATTCATCACAAATTGCCTTAATCAGTGTTGTTTTACCTGCTCCCATTTCTCCTTCGAAGAGCCAAACAGGAGAGCTGCTTTTAGTGAAATCTAATATTTTCTTTGCTGCTTCTGGTAAATCAGTAAGGGAATTCGTTGTGATTTTTAATGTATTAGCTTTCATATCCTTCAAAGATAACTGTTAGATCTTTATAGAGATAAGTTCAGAAACTGAATTTAAGTAAAATTCTTTTGAAAAAACCATGATGAATAATATTTCTTGAAGTCAGTGAATTATAATATACAATAAAGCCTTTCTTATACTTGAAAATATAAGAAAGGCTTTATTAATATTGGCGTTTGAACTTTTAAAAATTGGAGATGGTGATTCCTACAGTAATAGGTCTATCCTTAACGTTAATTAGGTTGCCATTAGTATCAACAAGAGTATTGTCTTGAAAAGTGTTAGTTAATCCATAAGTACAGAAAAAGTTAATCCATCCGTAACCTATTCGTCCTACAAGACTAGCTTTGAAGCGATTTAGATTAAACTCCCCTTTATCTTTTGCGATTCTTGTTTCACCATTGTCTTCATATTTTACTTTCGTATGCCCTCCCATTAATACACCTACTTTTGCTCCTAAAGCAAAACGGAAAGCATTTCTGCCAGGGTAGGTTCTAAATCGGAATTCAACAGGGACATCAAAATAATTGCCCACTAATTTCGATTTTTTTGTATTGTCATAAAGGTTATTAGTAGGTGTTGCTATTGTCTGGTCTCCTGCATGTGTTAACGTCATGCCACTTTTAAAGAATAAGTTTTCACCAGTATAACCTAAACCAGGATTGAATGTGAATTGACCACTAGGTGATAAAGAAAACTCATACATATAAGAAATCGAGATTGATCTTGATTGAGATTCTAAAGGTAGTCCGCTATCATCTTCCCAAAAAGTTAAGCCGAAGTCAACATAAAAATTACCAGGTATTTTTGATAATGCACCTTGTCCGAAGGAAGCATAGGATAGTACGATACAAAAAAATATAAGACTTAGTTTTTTCATGTTATGAAGTTTTAATTGTGATATCAAATATAATGTAGAAACAATGGATATCACGATAATTTGACAGTAAAAATTAAAGAGTAATTGATATACTATTTATATAAAAGAAAATTGATTTTGATAGTATGACAAGATTAGGTCTTATTTCTCTGTATCGTTAAAACTCTTCTTCTATTGATCCAAAGTTGGAGTAATGCACAAGCAGAACTTGAGTTTCTCTGGTGTACACATTTTTGTACAGTAAAAGATTAGAAAAGTACTATATAGGATATCTGTTAAATATCTTTTAGAAATAATACAATAAATTTAATCTACTGATTTTTAATTACTTATGATTTATTTTTTTAAATACAAAAAATGTAATAGTTTTTTTATTGCGTTGGATAGAAAATTTGACTAATAGTTTCTATATTTGCAAGTTCAAGAAAACCGCAAATTGCAAATGGCGTTCAGAAAAAACAAAAAGATCAACAACGATTTTACTTCAGTAACAGTGAGTTTAGCATCTCCAGAGTCAATCTTGGAGAGCTCACATGGTGAAGTAACTCAACCGGAAACCATCAACTACCGTACGTACAAGCCGGAGATGGGTGGTTTATTCTGTGAAAGAATTTTCGGTCCTGTAAAAGACTGGGAATGTCACTGTGGTAAATACAAGCGTATCCGTTATAAGGGTATTATTTGTGACCGCTGTGGTGTAGAAGTAACAGAGAAAAAGGTTCGTCGTGAGAGAATGGGTCATATCCAACTAGTTGTGCCAGTAGCACACATTTGGTACTTCCGTTCTTTACCGAACAAGATTGGTTACCTATTAGGTTTACCAACTAAGAAACTTGATCAAATCATATACTACGAGCGCTATGTAGTTATCCAAGAAGGTATTAAAGCTGCTGATGGTATCGCAAAAATGGACTTCCTTACTGAGGATGAGTACCTAGATATCATGGATAAACTTCCTAGCGAAAACAGACAATTAGAAGACGACCATCCAGATAAATTTATCGCTAAGATGGGTGCTGAAGCATTAGAAATGCTATTAGCTCGTACTCAATTGGATGATATGGCCGCAGCATTGCGTGACCAAGCTAATAATGATACTTCTCAACAACGTAAGGCGGAAGCTTTAAAGCGTCTTAGAGTAGTTGAGGCATTCAGAGATGCAAGAACAAGAATCGAAAACCGCCCAGAGTGGATGGTAATTCGTATGGTTCCTGTAATTCCACCAGAGTTACGTCCTTTAGTACCTCTAGATGGTGGCCGTTTCGCAACATCAGATCTTAACGATTTATACAGAAGAGTAATCATCCGTAACAATCGTCTGAAGCGTCTGATCGATATCAAAGCACCAGAAGTAATTTTACGTAACGAGAAGCGTATGCTTCAAGAAGCAGTTGATTCATTATTTGACAACTCTCGTAAAGTAAATGCAGTTCGTTCTGATGGTAACCGTCCATTGAAATCACTTTCAGATATGTTGAAAGGTAAGCAAGGTCGTTTCCGTCAAAACTTATTAGGTAAGCGTGTGGACTACTCAGGTCGTTCTGTAATTGTAGTAGGTCCAGAGCTTAAACTTCATGAGTGTGGTCTTCCTAAGAATATGGCAGCTGAATTATTCAAGCCGTTCATTATTCGTAAGTTGATCGAGCGTGGTATCGTAAAAACGGTAAAATCAGCGAAGAAAATCGTTGATCGTAAAGATCCAGTAGTTTGGGATATCCTAGAAAATGTATTGAAAGGACACCCAGTACTTCTAAACCGTGCCCCTACACTTCACAGATTGGGTATTCAAGCTTTCCAACCGAAATTAATCGAAGGTAAAGCAATCCAATTACACCCATTAGTAACAACAGCCTTTAACGCCGATTTCGATGGTGACCAGATGGCCGTTCACGTTCCTCTTGGACATGAAGCTGTATTAGAGGCATCTTTATTGATGTTAGCATCGCATAACATCCTTAACCCAGCCAATGGTAAGCCTATCGCCGTACCTTCTCAGGATATGGTATTAGGTCTATATTATATGACAAAAGGTCGTCGTACAACCGATACTGAAGTAGTAAAAGGTGAAGGTATGACGTTCTACTCTTCTGAAGAGGTGATCATTGCATTAAACGAAGGAACTATCTCTCGTCATGCTTGGGTCAATGTCAAAACAAAAGTATTGAATGACGAAACTAACGAACTTGAAGAAAAGTTTGTTGAGACTGTTGCTGGTCGTGTGTTATTCAACCAACACGTTCCTGAAGAAGTAGGTTTCGTAAACGAACTACTTTCTAAGAAAGCTTTACAGGTAATTATCGCGAAAGTGGTAGATATCGTAGGTATGGCACGTGCTGCACAATTCCTAGATGATATCAAGCATGAAGGTTTCCAAATGGCCTACAAAGGTGGTTTGTCATTCGGTCTTGATGAAATCATTATTCCAAAAGAGAAAGTAGACTTAATTGAAGAAGCGAAAGGTGAAGTAGATATCATCCGTAACAACTTCATGATGGGTCTTATTACTGATAACGAACGTTACAATCAAGTAATTGACGTTTGGACGAAAACAAACAACACGTTGACGTCTACAGTAATGACTCAAATGGAAGAGGATAACCAAGGATTCAACTCAATCTATATGATGATGCACTCAGGAGCTCGTGGTTCAAGAGAGCAGATTCGTCAGTTAGGTGGTATGAGGGGTCTAATGGCGAAACCTCAGAAGAACTTAGGTGGTGCTTCAGCAGCAAACATTATTGAGAACCCAATTCTTTCAAACTTTAAAGAAGGTCTTGACGTTCTTGAGTACTTTATCTCAACTCACGGTGCTCGTAAGGGTCTTGCCGATACAGCCTTGAAAACAGCCGATGCGGGTTACTTAACTCGTCGTTTGGTAGACGTTGCTCAAGATGTTGTAGTAACTGAGGTAGATTGTGGTACTCTTCGTGGATTGACTGTAACAGCATTAAAAGAAAACGACGAAATTAAGGAAGCATTAGCAGATAGAATTGAAGGTCGTACTTCTCTAAATGATGTTGAGCATCCAGAAACTGGTGAAATCATTGTTCCTGCAACGGGTTCAATTACTCCAGAAATTGCTCAGGCTATCGAAGAAGCGGGTATCGAAGAAGTAGAGGTACGTTCAGTACTTACTTGTGAAACTCGTAAAGGTGTTTGTGAGAAATGTTACGGTAAAAACCTTGCAACTGGCGGTGTAGCTGGAAAAGGTGAATCTGTAGGTGTAATCGCAGCACAATCAATTGGTGAGCCAGGTACACAGCTTACTTTACGTACGTTCCACGTCGGTGGTGTGGCATCAAACATTGCGATTGATGCATCATTAAAGTCGAAGAAAGCAGGTAAAGTAACATTTGAGGAAATGCGTTCTGTAAAATCGAAAGATGCGAACGGAGATCCTAAAGATGTAGTAATGGCCCGTACTGCCGAATTGAATGTAATCGACGAAGAAGGTAAAGTAGCTTTCAACGCTCACGTTCAATATGGTTCATATCTTCATGTTAAAGAAGGAGATATGGTTGAGGAAGGTGATGTAATCTCTAACTGGGATCCATTCAACGCCGTAATCCTTGCTCAGTACGATGGTGTTACTGAATTCGAATCAATCGAAAGAGATATTACTTACCGAGTAGAAACAGACGAAATGACTGGCTACGAGGAGAAAGTAATTATTGATACTAAGGACAAGACGAAAAACCCAATTATCCACATCGCTGGTGATAAAGGGGAAACAGTAGCGTCCAACCTTCCAACAGACGCTCGTCTGATTGTTGAAGATGGTCAGAAAGTAAAAGCAGGTGACATTCTAGTGAAGATTCCTCGTTCAGCAGGTAAATCACGAGATATTACTGGTGGTCTTCCACGTGTGACGGAATTATTCGAAGCGCGTAACCCATCATCTCCAGCTGTAGTTTCTGAGATCGACGGTATTGTTACTTATGGTGCGGTAAAACGTGCAAACCGTGAGTTATTCGTAGAGTCACGTGACGGTGTGAAGCGTCGTTACATGGTGAACTTGTCGAAACATATTTTAGTGCAAGAGAATGACTATGTGAGAGCGGGTATGCCACTTTCAGATGGTGCAATTACTCCTGCAGACATCTTGAAAATTAAAGGTCCTACTGCAGTTCAGGAGTACCTAGTAAATGAGATTCAAGATGTATACCGTTTACAAGGTGTAAAGATCAACGATAAGCATATCGAGGTGATCGTTCGCCAAATGATGCAAAAAGTAGTTATCGAAGATAACGGTGATACTACATTCTTGCCAGGTCAAGTAGTAGAGAAATTTACTTTCCGTGAAGAAAACGACAAGGTGTTAGCCATGAAGATCGTTACTGATGCGGGTGATTCTGCAAGATTCAAAGCGGGTGCTTTAATCACATTCAGAGAAATGAGAGATGAGAACTCGAACTTGAAGCGTAGAGACTTGAAAGAAATGAAGGTTCGTGATGCACAGCCAGCTATTTCAAGACCAACGTTACAAGGTATTACTCAAGCGTCATTGGATACGAAATCGTTTATTTCAGCTGCCTCTTTCCAAGAGACAACTAAAGTGTTAAGTGAAGCTTCTATTAGAGGTAAGCGTGACGAATTAGTAGGCTTGAAAGAAAACGTAATTGTAGGACACTTGATCCCTGCTGGTACAGGTCTTCGTGATTATGATTCAATCCGCGTAGGTTCTAAAGAAGAATACGAAGCGTTAATTGATTCTAGAGAAAGACATACTATGCACTCAGGTCTTTAATATTTGCAAGCGGTTTTAAAAAAAAAGCCCCTCCCGAAAGGTGAGGGGCTTTTTTTATGTTAATTGTATTATTCTAATATATCATATAATGATCTAGTTGTAAGGTTATTCTTGATATATCAAATTGTGATGATTGCTATCTCAGAGATAGCCGAGTTATTAACTTTTGTTTTGTATAATTCTAAACGATGTTTTACACCCTTGTTTGAATTATAACTGAATGATCATTTTTGTAAAGTTGCATTTTGAGTAGGTAAATAAAAGTAAATAAAATAAGTGTATTTTTGAAACTTTTACAAAAATACCCTATGTTGATTATTATCATTGTAAAAAATTCATATTTTTATTGTATATTTGCTAAACTATGAATGGAAAACATATCAAATGTTTTAATTATTCATTACAACAAACAGACTAACATAAAAGGTGGGGCAAGTTGCTCCGTTCTATTAGATATTACTATTTAAAATCGCATCGGTATGCTATTTGGAATTTTAAGAGAAAATGATCACCGTGTGTCCGTTACTCCAGAATTAGCTAAAAAGTTTATTTCTGAAGGTCACGAGGTGTGTTTTGAAATTGGAGCTGGGACTACAGCTTATTTTAATGACAGTTCATATACTGCTGTTGGAGCAACTGAAAAATCTAGAGAGGATATTTTAAAGACTGCAAATGTTTTAATCACTCTTGATCCTATTTCTAAAGAAGAAGTAGAGCTATTGAGTGAAGGAACGTTTTTGTTCTCTTCTTTCGAGCCTTTTCAAGACGCATCAATCTGTGAATTGTACGCTACTAAAGGAATCTCAGCATTTAGCTTTGATATGATTCCTAGAACTACTATTGCTCAATCTATGGATGTATTATCATCTATGGCTTCAATTGCTGGTTATAAAGCGGTGTTGAAAGCAACAGAATTGCTTCCTCGTTATATGCCAATGCTTTCTACTGCGGCAGGCACTGTACCTCCTTCAAAAGTATTGATTTTAGGTGCTGGTGTTGCAGGTTTACAAGCAATTGCAACTGCTAAACGTTTAGGTGCTCAAGTAGAGGCTTTTGATACTCGTGCTGCATCTAAAGAAGAAGTACAATCATTGGGTGCGAAGTTTGTTGAAGTAGCGGGAGCTAATGATGATACAAATGCTGGTGGTTATGCTGTAGAGCAATCAGAAGAATATAAAAAGAAACAAGCAGAATTAATTAATCAGAAAATTGAAAAAGCTGATGTTGTTATTACTACTGCTCAGTTAAGAGGTAGACCTGCTCCAACACTGATTTCGGAAGAAGCAGTGAAAAGCATGAAACCTGGTTCAGTAATCGTTGATATCGCATCTTCTACAGGTGGTAACTGTGCCTTAACAGAAGACGCTAAGGTGGTGAAGAAACACGATGTATTTATCGTTGGTAACTCAAACCTAGCAGCAGATATCAGTGAGCAAGCTTCAGTACTATTCAGTAAGAACGTTCAGAATTACTTTAAATTAATGTTGACAAAAGAAGGTTTCAACTTTGATTTTAGTGATGAGATTATTCTTCAAAGCTGTATAGTATACAAAGGTGAAGTGATTTATGGTAATGAGGCAAAGCAACAAGCTTTAGTTCCTGCCCCTCAAGTTGAAGAAACGGCAGAAGCTTAATCATTACTACTGAACAAACAAAAAACACAAACAATGGAACAATTAATTCAATTTTTAGATGATAATACTCTAGCAATGTTATCATTGTTAGTACTTGCTTCATTCTTAGGAATGGAGATTATTGGAAAAGTACCTACCGTTTTGCATACTCCTCTTATGTCGGGTGCAAACGCAATTTCAGGTGTAGTTGTTATCGGTGCAATTATTCTAATTCGTAAGGCATCAGCGGATGATTACCTAACTCTTTCATTAGGTTTTATCGGTATTGCATTAGCTATGATCAACGTAGTTGGTGGTTTTGCTGTAACGAACAGAATGCTTGACATGTTCAAGAAAAAAGACCGTAAAGCTTAAGTTAAACTCTAAAATCTGAAATTAAAAAACAATGGAGTATTCTAATATCATCGACTTATTATACTTAGTAAGTATAGTCGTTTTCATTATAGGATTAAAAGGTCTGTCTCACCCGGAATCAGCTCGTAAAGGTAACTTAGTCGCTGCTTTAGGTATGGGTATGGCTATCGTAATATCTTTATTTGCCCCTCAAGCTTCAGGAGATAATAACTATCTGTGGATTTTAGGAGCAATGTTAGTAGGTGGTGGTATCGGTATGGTATCAGCAAAGAAAGTAGCCATGACAAAAATGCCAGAGATGGTATCTTTATTCAATGGTTTAGGTGGTGCTTGTGCCATGTTAATTGGTATTGCTGAATTCAACAACTTACCTGCTGGTACTGAAATGATGAGTGGTGCTGTTTTAACAAACATCTTTGCGATGTTTGTAGGTGCTGTTTCGTTAACAGGTTCATTAGTAGCTTATGGTAAATTGAATGGTTCTTTAAGAGATAACTTCTCGTTACCTGCTCCTCAATTAATCAACATTGCTTCTTTAATTGGTGTATTCGTTTTGGCTGGTATGATCATGACTCAACCAGAATTGAACATGCCTTTAGTATATGCTTTATTAGGGTTATCATTATTCTATGGTATTGCTTTCGTAACGCCAATTGGTGGAGGAGATATGCCAGTAGTTATTTCATTACTAAATTCAGTAACTGGTATTGGAGCAACTGGTGCGGGTCTTATCTACAGTAACAATATTATGATCATTGGTGGTATCCTTGTAGGTGCATCAGGTATTATTCTTACTGTGATGATGTGTGAAGCTATGAACCGTTCATTAGTTAACGTATTAGTAGGTAACTTAGGTGCATCAGGTGGTGGATCTGGATCATCTCGTGAAGAGATTGTAAAAGAAGTAAATGTATCGGATTTAGCGATCCAATTAAAATATGCAGACAGAGTATGTATCGTTCCTGGTTACGGTTTAGCTGTAGCTCAAGCACAACATATTTGTCATGAAATTGAATCAGTATTAGAAGAGGAAGGTGTTGAAGTAAGATATGCAATTCACCCAGTAGCAGGTCGTATGCCAGGTCATATGAACGTATTATTGGCAGAGTCGGATGTATCTTATGACAAGTTATTAGAACTTGAGCCTGCAAACGATGCATTCCCTTCAACTGATGTTGTTTTAGTAATTGGTGCAAATGACGTTGTTAACCCATCTGCAAAAGATGATACTTCGTCTCCAATCTACGGTATGCCGATCTTAGACGTTGAGACTGCTAAAAATGTAGTAGTATTTAAGCGTGGTATGAGTACAGGTTATGCTGGTGTTCAGAACCCATTATTCTTTGGGGATAGAACAAAAATGTTATTCGGTGATGCTAAAGCTTCATTGAATAAATTAAAAGATGAAATTGCAAATGCTTAACCAAGCAGATGAAATAAATTAAGTGTGAAGCCCTGTACCTAATACGTACAGGGCTTTCTTTTTATATTAATTTTGTGATTGATCCATTTCAACTTGTGTTTCTACTTGAGCGATAAAGTCTAATAGATTCTCCCCTTTCTCTAAATTCAGTTTCTTTCTTAATCTATATCTAGACGTTTCAACGCCTCTAACAGATAAGTTAAGTGCATTGGCGATGTCTTTTGTTGACATATTCATCTTGATGTAAGCACAAATCTTAAGTTCTTGTGTACTTAATTGTGGATAGTTTTCTTTAAAATATTCAAAGAAATCTGAGTGTATCAGGTTGAAGTGATCTTTGAATCTAGCCCAATCTTTTTCATCATCAATTTCTTTCGATATTCTAACAGCAAGATGGTGTAATTCTTTAGATGTACGAACATCTTCTGCAGAAGTGGATACTTTAATCAAGTCTGTTTTTATAGAAGTAAGCAATGCATTTCTTTGTGATAAATGAAAAGCAGAGAGTGCTAGTTCTTTATTTTTAAAGTCAATTTCTTGGTGGTGCTTTTCATCCAAAAGCTTTTTAATGGTACCATCTTGATCTTCAATTTGCTGTTCTTTTTGACCTAGTATACTTAACCATTTTTTACTATATCTCTTTTTAGAAATTCTTGTGATTAAGAATACAAATCCAGCAGTAAGTATAAGATAAATAAGATAGGCAAAACTAGTTCTGTACCAAGGTGCCAAAATGGTAAATTTGACTTTCTGCATTTTACTCACCTCACCATAAATATTTTTTGAAGTTACCTGAAAAGTATATTCTCCCTCTTTTAAGTTGGTATAGGATATATTAGGCTGTGTATTCCAAGGTTTAGGCAGTTTATCAAAACCTTCTAGAAAAGTTTGGTATGAATTGTATTCCAGTCCATCAAAGAAAGGTGTAGCATAGGAAAAACTAATATCGTTATTGGCATAGTTGATTTTAATATCAGCTCCTTCATTGAGTTCGTTTTTGTAATCAATACCATTACTACTACTAAATTGAGTAATACTCAAAGGTATATTATTATGAACTACTTGTTTAAAGCGCGGATTGTAACGGATAAAACCTTCTTTGGCAGTAATAAGTACATTGGAAGGGTCAATAACAATAATGCTTTCAAGGTCATCTGAAATGTATTTATTGATCCTCTCGAATAGTTGACGCTCTACGTAAGGACTGTTGGATTTTGGAGAATAAACTGCTCCTACTTTATTATTTTGAATGAAGTAAAGGTTTCCTTCTTCATCGTTTGTAAGACTAGAAACTCTTTCCGTTCCTAATAGCTTTGTATATAACTCATGGATGATAAACCTATCACTCTTTTGATCGTAGGTATATACACCATTTTCACCACAGAAAATCAGTTCATTATTTACGGTAAAGAGGTTAATCAAAACATTGGAGTAAAAACCTTTTTCTTTACCATAAAAATCAGCTTTTGTGATCTGATTTGTCGAATAATCAATCTTTAGACGAAAAACACCCTTGAAGCCATGACTCATCCAAATGGTATTGTAGTTATCTACTTTTATTAATCGGCAAGACTCATTAAAACCTTTTAGTTTTTGTGTATTCCATTGGCCATTTTTAAATCGATGAATTAACAACCCGTCATAAGCTCCTTGTAAATAGGCATCTTTTTCTGGAATATATATGGCATTCCATGCTCCCTTATTGGAAGTGACAATATCATTTTTAGTGTCTTTTAGTGCGTATAAACCTTCATGTTGACCTTGGAATAAATAGCCATTACTTACTGTTAAATTATAGGTGTGTCCTATATTTATTTTATTATAATTTGGTTCAAGAAAAGGGCCTTTAGGATCATATTTAAATACTCCATTTGATGTGCCTAGGTAGAGTGTATTTTGAAAAAATGAAGCAGCATATCCACCACCATCGATACCAATTTGCTCATTGATTAATGAAAAAGGAGAATGAATCTCAATATATGATAGACCATTACGGTGTGCTAACCATAGGTTTTCTGTTTGATCTTGGAAAATTTGGTATACTGACATATCAGAGAGCCCATTTTTCTTATTGATATGCAGCTGAACTTTACCTTCTTCGTCTAAGATGTATACCCCATCATTTTGGGTTGCAATCGCTAGAGAATTATCCTTTAACAATAAAGCAGAGTTTATTTTAGCATCTTTAAAAGTATCCCAAGTGTCTGTTGCCCAAGGTTCAAAACCATCACCAGAATTCATTAATAGTTTACCATCATGAGATAATGCTAACAACAAGCCATTGGGAAAATTGATAATGGACCGAACCATATGACCTTTAAGTAATTTTGTGCCTTTATATTGGGGTAAGATTCTTTTATTATTCCAATTTAGTAACCCAATTTCAGGGCTACTGGAAATAAAATCTCCATTGATATAAAAGGTGTAAAAAATATTTTGAGGAGGGGTGATACTCGTAATCTTTGAGCCATCAAACCTAAAGACTTTTCGGTGTGAACAAAAGATGATTTCATTATCATTACGTCCAGAATATATGTTCCATATTTCGTCAAACTCTTCTTTACTATCAATTAGTGGAAGTAGTGATACATACTTCAGTTCATGTTTTGTGTTTCTTTCGAAGTACCCAAATTCATGCTGTCCTCCGACATATATTCTTTTATTAATAGCTAGTACAGACTTTAAATTGTTATTCCCTTTATTCATGGTAAAGGTATTCCAGTTCACTCCATTAAATTCTAAGAGGCCAAAGTTGTTAGCGATATAAATAAAACCATCTTCGTTTTGTGAGATGCCCCAGTTCTGAGAACCAGCACCATACTCAGATGCAGAATATCTATTAACTATAGGAATACCGTAATGCTCATTGGATGAAAATGCAGTGAGAAAATTAAATAATAATAGAAGTAAAATGTATAACCTAGTGATCATAATGTAACTGTTTTCGTCGTCAAGAATAGCCTTAAAAAGTATTATTGGTCTTTGTTTAATTAGTGTAAGATGTACGTTAGCAATATCAATATTTTATTTTAGAATGTCTTACGCCAAGTGTGAATCAAGGTACTTCAAAACTACGTCAACCTTCGAAAAACACTACTTCTTCCTTGTTTTTGTGTGTTTTTGATACACTTAAAGCTGTATACTCGAATTGTGAACATGAAAGAAGTGAGTTGATTGAGATTAAAGTATTGGTCTCAGTTTATCTTAAAAGACACTAACATTATTAAGTCGAGTACTATGAAAAATAAGAATATCATGTATCCTATTATGGTTGCTTCTATTGTAGCGATAGGAGGTTTCCTTTTAGGGTTTGATGGGGTAGTAAATTCAGGGGCTATTCCTTTTTATAAACACACCTTTGATATAGCAGAAACTCCTTTATTAATAGGTATCTCTAGTAGTATGATTATCCTCGGTGGTTTTTTAGGAAACTTGATGGCGGGATTTATTAGTGATAAATACGGGAGAAAGAAAAGCCTTTTACTAACCTCATTATTGTTTAGTGTTGGAGCATTAGGAACTGCTTTAGCTACCGATATCTATTTCTTTATATTGTGCAAATTTATAGCAGGTTTAGGAGTTGGTGTAGCCATTTTGGTAGCTCCAATGTATATATCAGAAATAGCTCCTCCTAAACAGAGAGGATGGTTGGTCACCTTTAATCAATTGAATATTGTCTTAGGTTTATCTATCGCTTACTTCTCTAACTATTATATATTACAAATGATAGAAGATCCTGATCTGAATTGGAGATGGATGTTAGGTGTAGGAGCTATTCCTGCTTTGGTATATATGTTATTGTTATTAATAATACCTGAAAGTCCAAGGTGGCTCATTCAGCAATCAAGTCATGATGAAGCAAAGGCGGTATTGTCTAAGATTGGAGGAGAAGATTATGCACAAAAAGAATTCGAACAAATAAAAGCAGCTTTAGACAAATCAGGGAAGAAACAATTAGATAGTAAAGCATTAAGAAAAGAACTTTTTAGTAAAAAGCTCAGGTTAGTAATGATGATTGGTGTTGGACTGGCAGTTTTTCAACAAGTATCAGGTATTAATGCAATTCTATATTATGCTCCTATGATTTTTGAAATGACAGGTGAGGGGCAGGATGCAGCATTTATGCAGTCTATTATTATTGGTTTAGTATTCGTAGTAATGACTGTATTATCAATGTTTTTGATAGATAGATTAGGTAGAAGACCATTATTAATTATTGGTTCTACGATAATGAGTTTTTCTTTGTTTATGACAAGTTATTACTTCTCTGAAGCTACTTACAGCTTAGATGCGAGGAATATTGATAACATAAAGTCAGGTTTATCTCATCAAATTGTAATGGAAAAAGCGAAAGTTGAAGATCCTTCTTTTGAAGGTTTTGATCATTATCAATGGATAGAAGGAGAATTAGTCCTTACGAAAGATGGAAAAACGGTAAAGAAATTAAGTACAAACATTGATCAAACATTGGGAGAATTGACGCAAGTGGAAATTCTAACAGCTGCAATGAATACTTTAAAGGGGCAAGAGTTTAGTTCCGAAATTGCTTTTTTCGATGAAATAAAGGTGAATATGAAAACTCTTTTCTTTAATGAAACAATCAATGAAATGAGTAATTCTGCATCTTCTCCATTCTTTAGTCAGGCAAGAAAAGACATATTGAAAGGAAAGGATTATAAGGAAGCATTTAATTCAGCAATCAATAAGGTATTCTCAAGAGATTATCAATCGCCTATTTTAAATGCAAGTATTCATATTAATGCTTTATGGGTATTACTTGGGATTTTAGGGTTTATCTCTGGTTTTTCAATTTCTGTAGGGCCCGTTATGTGGGCGATGCTACCAGAGATCTTACCGAATAAATTAAGAGGAATAGGTATTTCAATTATTGGAGGTGTAAACTCAGCAACAAGCTTCTTGGTAGCAACCATGTTCCCGTTAGAACTAGAACTATTAGGTGCTTCTACCACTTTTATGATATTTGGTTTTGGAATGATTGCCTGTTTACTATTCTCTTCTTTGATCGTAAAAGAAACAAAAGGCAAATCATTAGAAGAAATCGAAAAAGAGCTAATTGGTGAGCAAATAAGTTCATCATCTGATGAGGTGGAAGGCATTACTCCAATGGCACATTAATAAATTATTATGACAAATATTATACAAAACCCTATCTTGAAAGGGTTTAACCCTGACCCTTCGATTGTAAGGGTCGGGGATGATTACTTTATAGCTACATCAACATTTGAGTGGTATCCTGGTGTTCAGATTCATCATTCGAAGGATTTAAAAAATTGGAAACTGATAGGTCATCCTTTGAAAAGCTTATCCCAATTGGATTTAAGAGGTGTTCCGGATTCATGTGGTGTTTGGGCTCCATGTTTATCTTATGATAAAGGAACATTTTATTTGGTGTATTCTAATGTGAAAAACTTTGAAGGACCATGGAAAGATACCCCAAATTATGTGGTAACGACTAATAATATTTTTGGGGAGTGGAGTGAGCCGTCATTCCTTACTTCTTGCGGTTTTGATGGTTCATTATTTCATGATGATGATGGTAAAAAGTATTTTTTAAGTATGATCGTTGATCATAGAGGAGGAAAATTCTTTGGAGGAATCGTAATTCAAGAATATGATGTAGAAAGCAAACAATTAGTAGGTGAAATGCATCATATCTATGAAGGTTCTGAGTTGGGTTTAACCGAAGGGCCGCATATAATTAAGAAAGATGGCTATTATTATCTAATTACTGCAGAAGGAGGAACGGAATATGATCATGCTGTCAGTATAGCTCGATCAAAGGAGCTATTTGGGACTTACGAGACGGCTCCTAATAATCCATTAGTATCAGCAAAAGATTTTCCAGATAATGCACTTCAGAAATCAGGTCATGGTGATCTATTCCAAGCGGAAAATGGAGAATGGTATTGTGTCTTTCTTACAGGGCGACCGTTAACAAAACGAGGAAAGTGTACACTGGGAAGAGAAACATCCATAGAGAAAATCATTTGGGAAAAGGGAGAATGGCCGAGAACATTCTCAGGGTCTAAAGCGCCTAGGTTGGAAGTAGAAGGTATTGGAAAGAATTACACATTTTCAAATGAAGATCCTTTCCAAGAAAATTTTGCAAATGAAAAGCTATCACCACACTTCGCGTCACTACGCGAACCTTTTGATAAGTCTTGGATAAACATTGAAAACGGTGAGTTAGTGATAAAAGGGAGAAGCTCTCTATCATCATATCATACACAAAGTATGGTGGCGAGAAGAGTACAATCTCATGCTGTAGAAACAGCAGTGAAATTAAATTACTCTCCTGAGAACTTTCAGCAAATGGCAGGGTTAGTCTGTTATTATAATACTCAGCATTTTCATTATTTATATCTTACTTCTCATGATAATGGAAAGACAAAACAATTACAGATTATTTCTGCGAATAGATTTCAATACGACGAAGTGGATGTGAAGGAAACATCTTTTCCAATTGATCAGACGGTTTATTTAAAAGTAAAATTTGAAAGAGAGAACATTCAGTTTTACTATTCTCTGAACGATAAAGATTTTATTGAGTTTGGACCAATGCTAAATGGTTCCATTCTTTCTGATGATTATATACAATACGATGGGACTGGTAGATACCGTCCTGCTTTCACTGGATCATTTATAGGAATGACTTGTCAAGACTTATCTGGACAGCTAAAAGAAGCTGCTTTTGGTTACTTCCATTATAAGGAGTATCAAGAAAAGTTAGAAACAAGTACAGAAGAAACTCATTGAGTTACTGAATCAAGTAATTTTAATAATTAATCGTAGAAAGGCGGTGCATTTTGTACCGTTTTTTTTATTTCTAATGGTAAATGAAGTGTTTTTCTACATTCTATTCTCTTTTGAGAGAATACGGGTACATTTTGAAGTACTTCATTACTGCATTTATGGTCTAATAGACATGTTATCAGTGATTTTTGAGTTGATTGACGAGTTTGTAATAACAAATAATCCAAAGATTTTTTAAGAGTATTATCTATAAAGTCTCTTAAAATATTGAAAAAACATGCCCTGTGAGTGAAATAAAAGGATTGAAGTGTTCTTTTTACACATGTAGTATAGTTGAGTAGTGCTTGAAGTAGTCGTGAAGTAGTGCATTTTTTGAATCTCAAGTATAAATATTCCTTAATTGCATTAGCGAAATGAAAAACTTGTCTTTAAGATTTCACTACTAACTCTCTCAATTTTTTATGAGATGAAATTGTCCTTCTTACTTCACATGTTACTCTTAAAGATTAACGACGCAAATGAATTATACTATGAATAATTTACAAATGAAGAAACCTTTCTCTTTTCTGTCTAAGCTCTATTTTCTGAGTTTACTTTTTGGTCTTTTGGCAATCTCTGCCGAAGCACAGGAGAGAGTAATCAAAGGTACAGTTAAAGATTATAATGGTTCGGTACCTGGGGTTAACGTTACAATTTTAGGTACATCACAAGGTACAGTTACTGACTTTGATGGTAATTTTAAAATTACTGCAAATGAAGGAGATGTTTTAAGCATTACTTTTGTTGGATACAAACAACAATCAATCACAATAGGTACTCAAACATTTATTGACGTTGTTCTTGAAGAAGACGTAAAACAAATGGAAGAGGTAGTTGTAATTGGTTATGGTACGCAAAGCAAAAAAGATGTTACAGGTTCTGTTGCTTCTGTTGATAACGAAGCATTAGCAATAGCCGTAGAACCAAGTGCTGAAATGGCCATGCAAGGTAAAGTAGCTGGTGTTACTGTATCGCAAAGCTCGGGTTCACCAGGTTCTGCATCGACGATTACAATTAGAGGTCAAGGTACTATTGGTGATGCAACACCTTTATATGTTGTTGATGGTATTTTAACAACAGATATTTCTTTCTTAAACCCAGCTGATATCGAAAAGATGGATGTATTGAAAGATGCATCAGCAACTGCAATCTATGGTTCAAGAGGAGCAAATGGTGTAATCATTATTACGACTAAAAAAGGTAAAGAAGGAAAAGTAAACATTTCTTTCGATGCTTATGCAGGTGTACAGGAAGTGGCAAAAAGAATTCCTTTAACAAACCAATACGAATTAGCTTTTTTAATTAATGAAGCAAGTATCAATGATGGAAGAGGTGAAAGATATTCTTTCGATGAATTACAAGCTTTTAAACAAAGTCCTGGTACAGATTGGCAAGATGAAGTATTTAGTAAGCCTTCGGAAGCAGCTATCCAAAACTACCAGTTTACTGCTTCAGGTGGTAATGCTAAATCACAGTTCTTGATGAGTTTTAACTACTTTGATCAAAAAGGTATTATTGCTCCTTCAGCTTACAATAGACTTTCAGGTAGAGTAAATGTTAAATCTCAAGTATCAGATATCTTTGCAGTAGGCTCTAACATTGTAATTACCCGTTCAGATCAAGAAGTAATTCCTCAAAATAATGAGTATGAAGATCCAATCATGCACATGTTGAGTATGGATCCAATGGCCACTGTTTATGCTCCTGAAAATGACGAAGGAAAAGTATACGGTGCGTCTAATATCTCAGACCAGTTTACAAACCCAGTAGGTAGATTAGCATTAAACAACGATAATATTATTGTAGATCGTTACCTAGCCAACTTCTTTGCAGAGTTAGAACCAATCAGAGGTTTAACTTTCAAGACAATGTTTGGTATGGACAGAGTTTACCTTGAAAGAAAAACATTCAACCCTAAGTTTGAAGATACTAATAACCTTAAGCTTTCTAGAGAATCTGGAAACTTGTTTATTGGTCAGGAGAAACATTTCTCTTACACTTGGGATAATACAGTAACGTTTAAAAGAAATTGGAATAATAAGCATGATTTAACTTTACTAGGAGGTTTCTCATTATATAATGAGTATCATGAATTCTTTAATGGTGGTAAGAGCGGTTTACCAAATGCTGAATACTTAAGATTTTTAGATGCAGGTGTTGACCAAGAGTCAGATAATGCACCAAGAAACTTTGCGCAAGATGCAGGTATAATGTCTTACTTAGGTCGTGTGATGTATGGTTATGATGACCGTTATTTATTAACTGCTTCATTCCGTATGGATGGATCTTCAAGATTAACTGAAGAAAACCGTTGGGGAGTATTCCCATCGTTCGCATTGGCTTGGAAAGTTTCTAATGAAGACTTCATGAGCGGTGTGGATTTTGTGAAAGATCTTAAGCTTAGAGGTGGTTGGGGACAAGTTGCCAACGATAAAATGCCAAACAACTTAGGTTTCTACCCTACGATTTCTACAATCTCAAATGGTTTAAGATACCCAACAGGAACTGGTGCTATTGCAGATGGAGCATCACTTACTACTGGTCCAACAACAAACCTTATTTGGGAAACTTCAGAACAGTTGAATGTAGGTCTTGATGCATCATTCTTTAATAGTAGATTATCAACTTCGGTAGATTTCTACAATAAGAAAACATTAGATATGCTTTTCCAAGCTGATATCTTAGGTTCATCTGGTTTTACTGAAAATCCTTGGACAAACGGTGCTTCAGTGCAAAACACAGGTGTTGAATTGGTATTAGGTTGGTCTGATGAGACAAAGAGCGGATTCTCTTATAGCCTTACAGGTAACTACTCATACAATAAAAATGAAGTATTAAGTACAGGAGCTAAGACACCATTCTACACTGCACCATTCTTTGGTAAAGATGTACTAATTACGACGGAAGGTCATTCGATTGGATCTATCTATGGTTACGAAACTGCAGGTGTTTACCAAAAAGAACCAACAGGAGCAGTATTGAATCCAAATGTAAAAGCAGGTGATTTAATCTATGTTGATGCCAACGAAGACGGAAGCATTACTCCTGATGATAGAAAAATTCTTGGTAATACTATTCCAGTATATACTTACGGTTTAACAACAAACCTAGGTTATAAAGGATTTGATTTAGTAATCTTCTTACAAGGTATGGGTGGTCACCAAATTTTCAATGGTATCAAGTACAACTCAAATGCTCCGAATACAAACTATATGAAACTGACATATGATAACCGTTGGAATGGTCCTGGTTCGACAAATGAGCATCCAAGAGTTACAGGTACAGCAAACAACAAGTTGTATTCAGACTATTATGTAGAAGATGGTGATTTCTTAAGATTAAGAAACTTACAATTAGGTTATACGATCCCAAGAGAAATCACACAGAAAATTGGTGTGAACAAGTTTAGAGTATACATCGCAGGTCAAAACTTATTTACACTAACGAAGTATACAGGTTTCGATCCAGAAATTGGTCAAAACTTATCAACTGCTCAAAGTGCTATCGACTTTAGTATTGATAGAGGTAACTATCCAGTTCCAAGAATCTATACAGCAGGTGTAAACATTAGCTTCTAATCTGAACGAATAAACATGAGAAATCTATATAAAATATTAATAGCAAGTACGCTTATTGGTTTTACTTCTACAGGGTGTTCTAACTTCCTTGATAGAGAACCATTAGCGAGAGAAACAACGGAAACTTTTGTATCTGATCCAGATAACTTAGAGTTGATGGTCATTGCAGGTTATGATCCAATTCAGTGGAGATTTGATGGTGTTCAGTTCTACAACTATTTCATCTTTGGTGATATCGCTTCAGATGATGCTGATAAAGGCGGTTTATCTGAAACAGACTTAGACTATATGACACTAGTTCAGAAATTCCAATGGAACCCCGCTGAACCATTATTCGAATCTGTTTGGAAACGTCACTTTGCAGGTGTATTCAGAGCAAATACAGTACTTTCAAATATTGAGGTAGCAAAGTCAATTGTTGATGAGTCAGTTTACAACCAAATTAGAGGTGAAGGTCTGTTCTTAAGAGGATGGCACTATTTCCAGTTAACAAAAATGTTTGGTGGTGTACCTTTATTTACTTCTTTAGAAGATTATGAAAACCTGAATACAACAGGAAGATCTACTGAAAGTGAAGTATACGATGTCATTCTTCAAGACTTTAAAGAAGCCGGTACTTTACTGAAACTGAAAAGTCAATATGATGAGAACTACCTTGGAAGAGCGACTTCTGGTATGGCGAAATCATATTTTGCAAAAGCGGCTCTTTACTCTAAAGATGAAAGTACTTATGAAGAGGCTTACAACTTAGCAAAAGAGGTAATCGGAACAGGAGAGTATGCATTATTGGAAGATTACACTCAAATTTGGCGCTTAGAGGAAGAAAATGGTTCTGAATCTATTTTCGAAATCCAATACGAACCATCAAACTTCAACAACTGGAGTAGAGAAGGTGAAGGTGCTGGTGAAAATATGATGCAATCTCCAAGAGCTGGTGGTAATTCGGGTAACGATTCTGCAATTGGAGAAGGATGGGGCTTTAACCTACCTACTGCTGCATTAGAGCAAGCATTTAGAGATGCAGGTGATGATATTCGTAGAGAGCAGACAATTATCTATGATGGTGAAGAAGTATATGAAGGTGAGCCAAGAATTAGAGTAGCTCAACCTGGAGACAATGACAGTGATTGGTACAATACAACTGGTTTTGCTCCTCAGAAGTACTTCTTACCTCAAAGAGAACTTACAGCTGGTTTTGGTGATAATAGATATAATGGTCATTCAAACTATAGAATGTTTAGATATGCTGATCTATTATTATTCGCTTCAGAATTGGCTTTAGAAACAGGAAAAGGAGATGCTGCAACTTACTTAAATGAAGTAAGAGCAAGAGTAGGCCTTGATGCTATTGCTGCTCCAACATTACAGGATGTTTATAATGAACGTCGTTTAGAGTTGGCATTAGAAGGTCACCGTTTCTTTGATCAAGTAAGAACAGGGCAAATTACAACTGAACTGGCTAATGAAGGTTATGTTCAGGGAGTACACGAGAAGTTCCCAATTCCACAATCAGAAATCGATCTTACGGATGGTTTGATTGTAGGGAACCCTAGTAATTAATAGTATATAACTCCCCGTTAGTCGAAATGTGAAATTCTTATTTTCCTAACGGGGTCGATATAAACTACTTCTTTCATTCGATGGTAATTTTTTACCATGCTGGCACCATACTGCCTAAACTTTTTACATGGGCATATAGAATGCTCAAGAAATCATTAAACTTTGAATTGAAATGAAAAAATTAAACTTCGTTAATTGGCTTATTTTAGGGATCATTGCTTTCGCATTTGGCGCTTGTGATGATAATGAAACAACAGTAACAGGTCCAACAGGAACGTTAACTTACACTCAAGCTGAAGGTGCAGACTATGAAGTAACTTTTACTATAGAGAATCCTGTAGATGTTCTATCTTACTCTTTTGATTTTGGTGATGGTTCAACTGCAAATTCAGGTGAAACTTCAGTAACACATACATATGTTGAAACTGGTGATTTCGATGTTGTTGTAACATTAAATAGTGCATCTGATCAAGCACAATTAAAAACTACAGTAACTGTAACTACAATCGATGTTTCAGGAATCTGTAATAGCGAATACTATACATTACTAACAGGTGGTTGTGTTAATGATGGTCCAGGTGAAGGTAAAACATGGAAGTTATCAAATGCATATGGTTCACATGGTGTAGGTCCAGCAGATGGAGAAGAAGCAGTTTGGTGGAACTCTGAGTATGACCACTGGAATGGTAATAACGGTGAAGGTTTTGCAATGCCTGAAACTATGGAATCTCGTTTTACATTTGGTGTAGTGCCAAATACAATGGCTGTTAGTGCAACGCATCAAATTAATAACTGGCAAACAGATGGTGAAGCAACACCTTTCCATGACTACCAAGCTACTTATGGTGGTGAAAGCTCATATGGTTACTCAATCACTGAGGAAGAAGGAAAAATGTACTTAAATATTGCAAATGGTGGTTACATGGCGTACTATCAAGAAGTTGATGGAGCTACACCTACTAAGTATGAGATTGTTACTTTAACTGAAACTGAATTATATGTTAGATACTTAAACGTATTAAACTATAATGATGGAGAAGATAAAAACTACAGATACTTACGTTATGTTCAAGAAGATGTAGTTGAAGAAGCTCCAGAGGAAGTTGTAAAAGACCTTGAGTACAGAGCAATTTCTGCTTCATTCAATGGAACTATGGATGCTACTGTTGGTGATGAAACTATTGCATTTATCAACGAAGCTGATATTGTAACTGCATTTGTTGCTGACCCTACTGATGACGGTGTTCAAGTTTTATCTTATACTAAAAATGGTACTGTAGATGATGTTCAAGTAACATTAAACCACAGAATGGATCTATCTACAAATAACACATTCAAGTTAAAAGTTTACTTCCCATCTTCTAATGATTATGAAACTGTTGATGATTCTGCTGAAGATTGGACAGATTCTGAAGGTAAACTAGCTTCTATGGTGAACTTGAAGTTATATGATACTAAAATGGGAGGTAATGCTTGGCATACTGAGGCTACTGTACGAGTTTCTGATGATACTAGAGACGAGTGGGTAGAATTAGAATTCTCATATGATGGATTAGAAGTAACGAACAGAAATGACCAATCTGTAGTTTGGGAAGATGCTGCAGAGTCAGATACTTATGATAAAATCATTATCCAAATTGGTGGTGAAGGACATAAACGTTCAGGTACTTTCTACATTAAAGATTTCGAATTAGTTGAAAATGCTGTAAACTAATTTAAAAGTTGAAATAGATTATTTTCATCCCCCTTCTTTATTGAAGGGGGATTTTTTAAAAGGTGATATCATGAGAAAAGGAATCCTATTTTTGATTTGTTTTTTCTCCTTACAATGGACTATAGGACAAACAAGAAATTCATGTCTTTCTGGTCTCGCTAAATTTGCACCTGTAGACGGAAAACGTCTACTTATTATGGGGCAAGATTTAGGAGCTGTAGGAGGATTAGATCAATATACTGATGGTTATGTTGATCATTTTAGTCAGATGCCTGCAGGAATTACAACGTATACTTCATTACCCTCATTGGGTGGTTTGTATAGTGTAGTGAATTATGGAGCAGGGGATGTTTCAGGGGAAGTTTACTTAGACGATGCTACTTTTGATAGTACTGCATTAGTAATAGGTCTTTACTTGGTCGATCAAGAAAAGCGTATCGTTGACGGAGATTTAGATGATAAAATTAGAACAATGGCGAATTGGATTAAAAATACCAATCGACCAGTATTTCTAAGAATAGGTTATGAGTTTGATGGTGAACATAACCATTATAGTGTGACATACTTCAAAAATATGTGGAGAAGAATCGTAGATATATTTGATGAAGAGTCAGTAGCAAACTGCGATTTTGTATGGCAATCGGATGGAGTTCACTCTACTTCGACAATGCAAAGATATTACCCTGGAAGTGAATATGTAGATTGGTTTGCTTTCTCATATTTTCAGAAAAATGCAGGGAATGATTTAATACGACTAGCAAAAACATATGAGAAGCCTGTAATGATCGCCGAGGCTACACCAAGAGGATATGACTTGAAAACAGTTAATGGTGATCAATTATGGAATTCATGGTTTCAACCACTTATTCAATTAATGGATGATAACCCAATTATTAAAGGTTTAGCCTATATCAATACAGATTGGGATAGCCAACAGATGTGGAAAGGTGAAGGTTGGGGAGATACAAGAATCGAAGTGAATGAGGCATTGACACAACATTGGGAGAATGAATTGCAAAAAGAAAACTGGGTATACGGAAACTCAGAATTATTTGAGACGATAGGTTACCCTTTCGCTGATATTTCTTCAGATTGTTTTCCACCAAAGGATATTGTGAATGCTACGGATGATACTCCTTATCAATGGGGGTATGTTTGTAATAATGAACCGAATAACTTAAAAGTCAATCTTAAAGATTTTTCTAAAGTAAAGAGAATAAACTTATTAGATGCTACATCAGGTAAAGTAATGAAAGAATTATTTCACCCCGAACAAAATGTATTGAACATTATCGCATCTAAAGGAGTGTATATATTAAGTGTTGAAGACTTTAACGGACAGATCAATAGAATTAAAGTCTTAGTGTGTAATTAACAAAACAACAGTTGATAATCTGGTTTTTGATAAGTGTTAGTCATCCCGTAATAATTACAGGATGACTTTTTTATTTCTAGTTTATTCCATCGCATCTGTTACTAAAAAGGGAACATTGGCAGTGCCAACTTTACCTTTCTGATCAAATACATAGACAAACAAACGATACTCCCCTTCTTCTTTAGGAAGTTGAATACTGATTTTATTTTGTTGATTTTCGATAAACGTTATTGGGTATACTTCAGGTTTTTGTTCAAAAGCTCCACCCTGACTTTTTACTTTTACTTCACCTAATAACTCCCATTTATATACTAATTCATCACCTTCGTGGTCGTAAGTTTCTACTTCAACTTGAAGTGTGTTTAACTGATGAGAGACAGTGATATTATCCGTCGCGATATTATTATTGATTGTCATTTTATTGACCTCAGGAGCTCTGTTTTCAGGATATTCTCCACTCCAATAATAGGTTAACTCATCTACTCTGGCATCACATTCTCCGCTGGATAAAAACATACCATACCAAGTTGGAGTACGCTCTTGTTTATTTCCCCATAAAAAGGCAAAGCTTCCTAACAATAGCTCTGGTTTTTGGTTGATATAAGCAGTTTTAATCCTATTTCTGAGACCTTTGGCTTTCTCAGTAGATGTTTCTTCAATTTCTCGTCCCCATTTTGTTGTAGGCCTTTCCCAATGTCCTAAAGGCCCATATTCAGAAATAATGAACGGAATAGAAAGATTCAGTCTTTTGGTGGCTAGTGGTAAATTAGATAGATCACCATACACTTGAAAAGAAATGAAATCCAAAGAAGGAGTACGTTCTAAACCAACTTTAATATGATCAGATATAATCCCCGCAAAAGTAGTAGTAACAGGATGAATACTATCTACACTGTGAATGTATTGAACTATATCTTCTAAGGCATTATAGACTTTAGGATTAACAGTACCTAAAGTTCCATCTTCTTTGAATAGTAAGTTCAATTCATTGCCAACTACCCAACACAGCAGCTGTTTTTCATCTTTATACTTTAATACTTTCTCCTTTATTTCATTAAACTGTTGTGCAATAGCAGTGCTATCATTATAGTCGAAACCATGTAATTCCTGGCCGACTTCGATACCCAAAGCAACTTTTAGGTTGTATTTATCAGCAGAATCGAATTCGACATCGGCAGTGGTAGACCTCCAAGTTCTAAATGCATTACCACCCGCATTTTTCAATGCCTGAAAATATTGAGGACCATTATTGTCAATACCTGCACCTTTTATAAAGAATTGATCTCCATAAAATAATTTTAATCGTGGATTATCCTGTTGAGCAAATAATTGTGATTGAAAGAGAAAGCTCAAAAGAATACAATAGTTGAATAATTTCATTGTAAAAAGTTTATATCGGTGCTCACAGAAATATTATTAATGATAATAATAAAAGCTCACACTTGTAGAACATGTGTGAGCAGTGTGAGATAAAAAGTGAAAATAATTAGATACGTTCTTCTACTACTTCAGATGTAGAGAATTTATAACGCATATTACGATATACAGCGATATCAGTAATGTCTTCAGGTGTCCCCTCTGGCATTGCTCTAAAATTTGTAGATACTCTATAAGTACCTGTAATTGGTAAAACCCTGTGCCAGCAATGCCCATGAAGAAGTACTACTGTTCCTTTTTTTGGTTTAAGAACAATCTGGTTTTCTATTACTTCATCAGGTACGCCAGCAGAGATTTCTCCGTATTTATGAGTACCAGGGACAACTAATGTTTGTCCTCCAATTTCATCAGTGATATCATGAGTATAAACCAGACGGTTTAGATTGTATTGTGCTTTATTCTCTGGAGGACAGTCTTGATGCCATGCTTGGCCCTTGGTTCCTTTTTTCGAGAACATGATCATACAGTATAATTCATTCCAGTCATCCCCAAGAATTTCTTTTGTAAGGTTAACCATCAAAGGGTCATCATTTACTTCTCTAAATGCCATTTCTCCTTCTCTTTCAGGAAACCAAGGAACCACCTCAGTAGCAGACTTATCTAAAAACTCATCGTTATGTTCAAAGTTGGGATCCATTCCAAAATGAGTAATGATTTTGTTATTTAACTGGTCCATTAGTTCAGCGGCAAAGTATTCCTCAATAACTACATATCCGTTGGCCCAGAATTGCTCTGCTAATTTTTTTACATCCATAATAAGTATTGTTTAAGTTTCTAATGAAATTATTAAGGACACAACCAAAAGTTGTCTTTCATTAGTTGGTGAATAGATTGATTGAATAGTTAGCGAAATGAAAAACTTTGAATACAAAGTAGTAGTATTACTTGAAAGAAATAGCCGTTTAGAGTGTATAGAGCTTAATTGACGTATCCATGAAGTAGCACCTAGAAAACTTGCAGTATCAATACACTAAACAAAAATGAAGAACTTTGAAGTATCGAAATGAAAGAAGTTATTTGACTTATCTCTTCAACAATTAGAAAAGGTATTATGGGTTGGTCACCCTCATGGAATAAATAGTAAGAAAATGTTGAGAACAGTTTTTATAGGGGCTGTTTCTTTATTAATAGGACTAACTGGGTGTGTCGAGCAGCAAGAAAATCCATCTATTAGAGAAGCATCAATAACCCCACCGTTATTGTCAAATAGTATTAATAAAAAAGGAGAGAGACCATTAGCCAAGTTTGAGCCTGAAGATGGAAAAGTTTTGGTCTTCATTGGACAGGAGTTGACAGCTATTGGAGGTTTGGAAAAATATAATGATGGTTATCTAGATCATTTTGAAAAAAGACCGGCAGGGTTTACTTCATACACTTTCCTAACACCCGGAGATACAACATTTGGGTTTGTACATAAAGGGTTAGACGGTATTGAAACTACTGATGATTGGGGAGACAATGATTATAATATGAGTCTTCAATTAAGCGATCCAGATTATGCCAATATGGCATTAGCAATTGGTTTAGGAATGGTTAACCATGAAGGTAAGATTGCTAATGGTGAGCATGATGAAATGGTCAAAGAGTTAGGGAATTACTTGAAATCATTAGCTCCAAGACCCGTTTTTCTGAGAATTGGCTATGAGTTTGATGGTCATCCTTGGAACCATTACAACAAGAAAGAGTATTTAAAGGCATATCGTAGAATAAAGGATACTCTAGATGGACAAGGTGTAACAAATGTTGCTTATGTATGGCAATCAACAGGCTTTGTCTCTACCCCAGATCAATTAGAAGAATGGTATCCTGGTGATGAATATGTGGATTGGTGTGCTTTTTCATTCTTTTCTCGATGGAGAGAGCAGGAGATGGTAGAATTTGCAAGGAAAAAAGGCAAGCCTGTATTTATTGCAGAAGCATCACCAACGGTTTCTGGTCCGAACATGAAGTTTGATAATGAAACTTTACCAATGGACTTTAATAATCAACATGATGTAGAATTAGCTTGGGATAAATGGTTTATTCCTTTCTTTAAGACCATTGATGAAAACCCTGATGTGATTAAAGCTTTTTCATATATCAACTGTAACTGGAAAGAACATAGAATGTGGTTTGAAAACCCAACATTTAAAGGAATAGATGCAAGATTACAAATCAATGAAGGTTTGAAAAAAAGATGGATAGACGAAATGGAAAAAGATAAATATTTAATGTCGTCACCAACACTATACACGGATTTATAATTATAGAGACTATAAGTACCTATCATTCATTCTAGACAAACAAACTTAATTAAAAACGAGTCACTCATTTTGAGTGACTTTTTTTTATGTCTTCTCGTTTTATAAACTATCGTTTTTATCATTATAAACTTGAAATTTCTGATGGTGAATTGCCTATAGAATCATGAGGATAACTATTGAAAAAGAACACATGAATTACTGTAAAAAAGCCTTCCTATCTATAGATTTTCATTTGATTAAAAACACTGAAAATGTGCATTTTTTGTATCGGGAACTGTTTCGGGAGCGGTTGCGAACACGGTTTCATTGTAATTTCATTATCAGATATTTGACATCAGAACCCTATTGTTTCTAACTAGCAAGTGTTACAAGGACATTTCAATAAATAAACTTTCATTGAGAAGGTAAGAGCGAATTTTTTAAAGACATATACTTAAACATTACAGCCATGTTAGAAACAGCAGCAGAATCAAAAGTAATTTTAGGAGAAAAAGAATTTTTTAAAGGAATTGGTAAAATCCAATTTGAAGGACCTGAATCTAGAAACCCTTTAGCTTTCCGTTACTATGATGAGAACAGAGTAGTAGCAGGAAAAACAATGAAAGAGCATTTCAAGTTTGCTGGAGCTTACTGGCATAACATGTGTGGAGAAGGTAGTGATCCATTTGGTCCTGGTACTCGTGATTTCCCTTATGCTAATGTGGGCGATGCAGTAGAAAAGGCAAAAATGAAAATGGATTTTGCTTTTGAATTCTTTACAAAGTTAGGTCTTCCTTATTATTGCTTCCATGATTTCGATTTAGTTGATGAAGGTTCAACAGTTTTAGAATCTGAAAAAAGATTATCTGCCATCGTAGATTATGCAAAGCAAAAGCAAGAAGCTTCAGGAATGAAGTTACTATGGGGTACAGCAAATGCATTCTCTAACCCACGTTATATGAATGGAGCTTCAACAAATCCAGATTTTTCTGTTGTTGCTCATGCAGGTACTCAAGTGAAAAATGCATTAGATGCAACTATCGCTTTAGATGGTGAAAACTATGTATTCTGGGGTGGTAGAGAAGGTTATATGAGCCTTTTAAATACTGATATGAAACGTGAGCAAGAACATATGGCTAGATTCTTAACGATGGCCAGAGATTATGCTCGTAAACAAGGATTTAAAGGTAATTTCTTTATCGAACCAAAACCGGCAGAACCTACTAAGCACCAGTATGATTTTGATTCAGCTACAGTATTAGGGTTCTTAGAGAAATATGATCTAGCAGACGACTTCTACTTAAACTTAGAAGTAAACCACGCAACATTAGCAAGCCATACTTTCACTCATGAATTACAAGTAGCAGTTGATGCGGGTAAATTAGGATCTATCGATGCCAACAGAGGTGATTACCAAAATGGATGGGATACTGATCAATTCCCGAATAATATCTATGAAATCGTTGAAGCAATGTTGATTATTCTTCCTGCTGGCGGTTTTAAAGGTGGTGGAGTAAACTTCGATGCGAAGGTAAGAAGAAATTCAACTGATTTAGCAGATATGTTCTATGCACATATTGGTGGTATGGACCTTTTTGCTAGAGCTCTACTGATCGCTAACGATATCTTGGAGAATTCTGAGTACAACAAAATCAGAACAGACCGTTATGCTTCTTTTGATAATGGTGAAGGTAAATTATTTGAAGACGGTAAGTTGTCTCTAGAAGACTTGCGTAACATCGCAATTAAAACAGGCGAGCCTGTACCAACTTCAGGTAAGCAAGAATACCTTGAAAACTTGATTAATATGTATATCTAATCATTTCAGAGAATAAGTATATATAGTAAATGGATAACTAACACAAGGAGAGTCTTCTTGTGTTGGTTACCTATACTTTTTCAACTATCAACTCACGAACTCTCACTCAACTAAGGAATTAAAGCAATGAATGAAATGGACAACAATACTATACTAGAACATAAAATAGAACAAAAATCGCAGGTCAATTTTGGGTTTGTCATCAAGGTAACACTTGTGGCCGCATTAGGCGGATTACTCTTCGGATATGATACTGCAGTTATTTCAGGGGCTATAGGATCTCTTGAAACATTTTTTCAACTATCAGCAGCAGAGAAAGGTTGGGCAGCATCCAGTGCTTTGGTTGGTTGTATTATAGGAGCAGCAGCTGCAGGAAACTTAGCTACAATTCTAGGGCGTAAAAAGTCATTAATTATTGCAGGTATACTATTTTTTATATCTGCTTTTGGATCAGCAATACCTGAATCCTTCACAGTGTTTATCATCTTCCGAATCATCGGAGGGTTAGGAGTAGGTATTGCGTCTATGTTATCTCCAATGTATATCGCAGAGATAGCTCCGGCAGCTTACAGAGGTAGGTTGGTTTCATGCAATCAATTCGCCATTATTTTTGGTATGTTGGTCGTTTATTTTGTGAACTACTATATCGCAGGTCTAGGGGATAACAGTTGGATAGATACAGTAGGATGGAGATGGATGTTTGCTTCAGAATGTATTCCTGCATTAACGTTTACAGGATTACTATTTATTGTTCCAGAAAGCCCAAGGTGGTTGGCAATGAAAAATAGAGACGATGAAGCATTGAAAATATTAGATCAGATTTCGGAAAACGCTTCTTTATCATTAAATGATATAAAGCTATCACTTCATGCTTCTAAAAACGAAGTAAAAGTAAGTGTATTCCAGAAGCCATATATGTTTATTGTTTTTGTTGGTGTGATGTTATCCATCTTCCAACAAGTAACAGGAATTAATGTGTTCTTGTATTACGCTCCAGAGATTTTTAAAAAACTAGGAGGTGGAAATACAGATACAGCCTTATTACAAACCATAGTTGTGGGTAGTGTAAACCTATTATTTACAGTGATTGCAATTTTCTCTGTAGATAAATTTGGAAGAAAACCTCTCATGCTCATTGGGTCACTAGGAATGGGAATTTGTATCAGTGCAATTGGAACAGCAGCATACTTTGGCAATACAGACGTTTGGCTTTTAGCTTTTGTTTTAGGCTATATCGCTTGTTTTGCATTGTCACTAGGTCCAGTCGTTTGGGTCTTATTGTCTGAGATTATGCCTAACGCAGTAAGGGGAGTAGGGTTATCCATTGCTGTAGCATTTCAATGGATCTTCAACTTTATCGTTTCTCAGACCTTCCCAATGATGATGGATAATGACTATCTCTTCAATACGTATCATGGAGCATTTCCATTCTGGGTATATGGTTTTATGTGTTTGTTGACCATTCTTTTTGTTTGGAAGTATGTACCAGAAACAAAAGGAAAGTCTTTAGAGGAAATGGAAACTCTTTTCAAGTAATAGATCATTGCCTCATTTGAATGAGTAAGATAATTACAGCGATCAAAAAAATAATTTAATACGATGCAGTTTTTAGGTTTAGATATCGGAAGTTCATCAGTAAAAGTATCAGTTACTGATGAAATCGGAAAAGTGATAGTATCCGCTCAATATCCTGAAAAGGAAATGAAAATTGATGCTCCTCAGCCAGGTTTTGCAGAGCAAGATCCTGAAATGTGGTGGGATGCTATCAAAAAAGCAATTGAACAACTAAAGAAAGATCCTGCATTCAAAGGAGATGAACTTGGTGCTATTGGTATCACTTACCAAATGCATGGGTTAGTGATTGTTGATAATAAGAAAGAAGTGATCCGACCTTCTATTATCTGGTGTGATAGTAGAGCAGTTGAAATTGGTCAAGAAGCATTTGAGGCCATTGGAGAAGCAAACTGTTTAAAGCAGTTTATGAATTCTCCTGGAAACTTTACTGCATCAAAATTGAAGTGGGTAAAGGAAAATGAACCAGAGAACTTCAAAAAAATACACAAATTTATGTTACCTGGAGACTATATCAACATGAAGTTGACAGGAGAAATAAATACAACTATATCAGGTTTATCTGAAGGTATTTTATGGAACTTCAAGCACAACAGACTGAATACCGAGCTCCTAGAGCATTATGGAATACCATTCAATTTAGTGGCTGATTATAA
Organism: Flammeovirga agarivorans; assembly: GCF_012641475.1. Lineage (NCBI taxonomy): Bacteria > Pseudomonadati > Bacteroidota > Cytophagia > Cytophagales > Flammeovirgaceae > Flammeovirga > Flammeovirga agarivorans. The sequence continues at coordinate 112,372 of NZ_JABAIL010000015.1, forward strand.
AGAGGTGTTTACGGAACATGGTAAAGTTTCTTCACAAATCGCATTAGAATTAGGTATTAAAGAAGGAATTCCTGTTACGTATAAAGCAGGAGATCAACCCAATAATGCTTTTTCTCTAAATGTCGTTAACCCAGGTGAAATTGCAGCTACAGGTGGAACTTCTGGAGTTGTTTATGGGGTAACTGATGAAGTAAAATACGATCCAAAATCAAGAGTAAATCCATTTGCTCATGTAAATCATACTGAAGATACTCTTCGATTAGGTGTTTTATTATGTATCAATGGTACAGGTATTGCAAATTCTTGGCTCCAAAAAAATATTGCAGGCAATATGGATTATGAGGCAATGAATGTTGCAGCAGTAAAATCACCTATTGGAGCCAAAGGGGTAGTGTACCTACCGTTTGGTAATGGTGCTGAAAGAGTTTTGGAAAACAATAATGTTGGAGCGCACTATCTAAACTTAGACTTTAATAGACATTCTACAAACGAACTGATTAGAGCCACGCAGGAAGGAATCGTATTTTCATTCCAATATGGTATAGAAGTGATGCAAGAAATGGGCTTAAAACCAGCTGTAATTAGAGCAGGTTATGCCAATATGTTTATGAGTCCATTGTTCAGACAAACATTGGCAAACATCACAGGTGCTCCAATTGAATTATTAGATACAGATGGAGCAAGAGGTGCAGCGATAGGTGGAGCAGTAGGTGTTAAACACTTTTCATCATTAGAAGATGCATTCCAATCATTGAATGTGATCGAAACAATATATCCAAATATCGATGAGGTAGAAGAAACAAAACTAGCCTATCAAAATTGGAAAAAAATGCTTTTAAATATTTTAGATAAAGAGCCTCAAATGGTTTAATCTAGTTCATCAAATAATATAAAATCGATAGTTATGAAATTCTTTATTGACACAGCAAACTTAGGTGATATCGCACAAGCATATGACATGGGTATCTTGGACGGTGTAACTACTAACCCTTCTTTAATGGCTAAAGAAAATATAGTAGGTAATGCTAATATCAAGGCACACTATGCTAAAATCTGTGATATCGTAGAAGATAAGGTAAGTGCTGAGGTATTATCTACTGATTTGGAAGGAATGATCAAAGAAGGTGAAGAACTTGCAGCTATCTCTCCAAAAATCGTTGTAAAAATACCAATGATTAAAGATGGTTTAAAAGCAATCAAACATTTTTCGAAAAAAGGGATCCGTACAAACTGTACATTAATTTTTTCTGCAGGTCAAGCGCTTCTAGCGGCAAAAGCAGGAGCAACTTATGTATCACCTTTTATCGGTAGATTAGATGATGTATCACAAGATGGTATGTTACTAATTGAAGAAATCAAAGAAATTTTCTCTCAATATCCTGAGTTGAACACAGAAATTCTTGCAGCATCTGTACGTCATACAATGCACCTATTGAAATGTGCAAAAGTAGGAGCAGATGTAGCAACATGTCCTCTATCAGTTTTTGAAGCACTATTAAACCACCCTCTAACAGACAAAGGGTTGGCTCAGTTTATAGAAGCGGCGAAAACGATGCAAGAGGAATCGGCTTTAGTATAAACTTTAATTCCATGGGAAAGGAGGTCTTCTTTGATGGCCTTTTTTCTCTTTTTTTATATCAATGAAACCCAGCAAATAAGATCATTATCTGATCATTTCAACTAATTATATACCGAAATAAGATGAAAAATATTAATACACAGGCAGCTGATAATATTAGAATATTAGCAGCAGCGATGGTAGAAAAAGCAAAATCTGGCCACCCAGGAGGTGCGATGGGCGGAGCAGATTTTATTGAAATTTTATATAGTGAATTTTTAAATTTTGATCCTAAAGACCCTTCATGGCATGCAAGAGATCGTTTCTTTTTAGATCCTGGTCATATGTCGGCGATGCTTTATGGACAATTGTCTTTATTGAACTGTTTCTCAATGGAAGAGTTAAAACAATTTAGACAGTGGGGGAGCCCAACTTCAGGTCATCCAGAAGTTGATGTGCACAGAATGATAGAAAACACTTCAGGTCCTCTTGGGCAGGGACACGTTTTTGCGGTAGGTTCTGCTATTTCAGAGCGTTTTTTACAAAGTCGTTTTGGTAAAACTGTAGAGCATAAAACTTATGCATATATATCAGATGGCGGTATTCAAGAGGAGATATCACAAGGAGCAGGTAGAATCGCAGGTCATTTAGGTTTAAGTAACCTAATTATGTTCTATGATGCGAATGATATTCAATTATCAACAACTGTAGAAGAAGTAACAACTGAGGATACAGCTAAGAAATACGAAGCATGGCACTGGAATGTAATCACAATTGATGGCAATGACCCCGAGGCAATACGTTCAGCATTAAAAGCAGCAAATTCTGAAAAAGAAAGACCGACACTAATTATTGGTAAAACAGTAATGGGTAAAGGAGCGATTGATCAAGAGGGACAAAGTTTTGAAGGAAAATGTTCAACTCATGGTCAGCCTTTATCAAATTCAGGAGCAAGTTTCTCAGAAACAATAAAGAAATTAGGAGGTAACCCTGAAGATCCATTCCAAATTTTTGATGAAGTGAAGGCTCATTATGCAGAAGTAATTAAGAAGAAACAAGCTGCTGCTGATGAGAGAAAAGCTCAAGAAGAAGGGTGGAGTAAAATGTATCCTGAATTAGCAAACAAATTAGTTTCATTCTATGATCGAAAAAATACGGTTGTAGATTGGTCAAATATCACTCAAACTGAAGGTGTAGCTACTAGAGCAGCCTCAGGTAAAGTACTTGCTCACTTAGCGACTAGAGTTGAAAATATGATTGTTGCTTCTGCAGATTTAGCAGATTCAGATAAAACAGAAGCATTTTTAAAGAAAACAACTGCCTTTAAAAAGAATGATTTTAAAGGAGCATTCTTACAAGCAGGAGTGTCTGAGTTAACAATGGCTGCAATAGCAGTTGGAATGGGGTTACATGGAGGTGTTATTCCTGTCTGTGCAACATTCTTTGTATTCTCAGATTATATGAAACCAGTAATTAGAATTGCTTCATTAATGCAAACTCCTGTGATTTTCATGTGGACACATGATTCATTTAGAGTAGGTGAAGATGGACCAACTCACCAACCTATTGAGCAAGAAGCACAACTAAGGTTATTAGAGCAATTAAAAAATCATCACGGTCAACGAAGCTTCTTAGCATTACGCCCTGCGGATGCATATGAAACAACAAATGCATGGAAGTTAGCCGTAGAAAGTGCAGATAGACCTGTTGGTTTAATCTTCTCTCGTCAGAATATTCCTGCAATAGCTTCAGAAGAGCAACGTCTGAAAGATGCTGAATTCTTAAATAAAGGAGGTTATTCTGTATTGGAATTAGGAGGAAGCACTGATGTACAATTAATTGCTAATGGTTCTGAGGTCTCTACTTTATCATCTGTAGCTGTACTTCTAAATAAAAACTATGGTTTAGGAATTAAAGTGATTTCTGTACCATCAGAAGGTTTATTTAGAGATCAAGACAAAGAATACCAAGAAGAGGTATTGGACAAAAATATTCCGACTTTTGGTTTAACGGCAGGGTTACCGGTTACACTAGCAGGATTGGTTGATATTAATAACATCCACGGTTTAACTCACTTTGGATATTCTGCTCCTGCAGCTACTTTGGATCATGAATTTGGTTATACACCGGATAGAGTGGTAGAATGGTTATTACCTCAATTACAAAATGAAGGGATAGTAGAAATGGATCTATCGAAGTAAGATCTGATAGTTATCTAATAAATTAAAGTCGTTTATGCTTAGGTGTAAACGACTTTTTGTATTTTAAGAAGAGAGAAATAAAAAAAAGGTTATCCTATTTCTAGAATAACCTTTACTTGGTAGCGGGGACCAGACTCGAACTGATGACCTTCGGGTTATGAGCCCGACGAGCTACCAACTGCTCCACCCCGCACTATTTTTCTTAAATGCTTGGCAAAAGTAGAGGATTATTTTTTATAAAAAAAATTATTCTGCAACTTTATTACAAACAAAATTAAATACGATGATTAGATCAAAATTAGCCTTTATCACAGTAGCACTATTATTATTTCTTTCTTGTCAGAATGTGAATAAGACTTCATACCCTAAAGAACTAATAGCAACTTGGACGGTCAGTGAAATACAAGACAAACAGGTGACATTAATTAATCATGGTGAAGATTTACCAGCCAAAAGAGGGGGTAGAAATATTTATGAAATACTTAAAAAAGGAAAATTAAATCGTACAACTTTAGGAAGTAATGATAAACCTATCCAAGAAAGTGGGGTTTGGTCATTTAATTCTAAAGAACAAATGTTGACATTTGTAGTAAATGATGAATCTACTCAATACTACGTTCAATTATTAACAAATGATAAGTTGGAACTCAAACAAACAGGTGAGTGATTACGTTTAATTAGAAATCAAAGGAATTATTATCAGTACACGGTTTAATGAAGCTTAAAAACAAATTATTAGTTCTTGCTTCTTTATTATTTTTTTCGACAGCGATTTATCAAAGTTGTAAAAATACAGAAGACAAAGAACAGCAGCAGACAGAAGATGTTTTAGCTGTTGCAGAAGACTATCATACTTCTGTTGATCTACCTTATCCGGATTCAATCTTTGTGGGGACACAAACTTGTAGATCTTGTCATGAGGAAGAGTACCACCAATGGAAAGGATCTGATCATGATATGTCAATGAAAAAGGCAACGAAGGAAACCGTTTTGGGTAACTTCAATAATGCTCGCTTCTCTGACAATAATGTGAAGAGTAGATTTTTCATGAAAGGAGACAAATATTTTGTCAATACTCAAGGACCTGATGGTAAAAACCATGATTACGAGGTATTGTATACATTTGGTATCCGCCCTTTACAAAACTATATGGTTGAAATGGAAAAAGGGAAGATCCAAGTGATCAGAGAAACATGGGATAGTGAAAAGAATAAATGGTTTAACCAACATGATGACATGGATGACATTCAGCATTATGAATGGTTACACTGGGCGAATGGAGGTGGTAATTGGAACACCATGTGTGCAGACTGCCACTCTACGAATGTTCGTAAAAACTATGATTTCGAAAATGATTCTTTTGATACAAAATGGGCTATTATCAACGTAAGTTGTGAAGCTTGCCATGGACCAGGTAAAGCACATGTTGACTTTGCAAATTCAAAAGATTTTGAAGAGAAAAAAGACTTTGTAGAAGGCCTATATATTGAACAATTCAAAAAAGACGAAGACCAAAGAACATTGGTAGAATCTTGTGCGCCTTGTCACTCAAGAAGATCTCAATTAGTTCAGAATGCAAAGTTTGCTCAAAATTTCTATGATCAGTATGCACCAGAGATCTTGAGAGAAAATATGTACTATCATGATGGGCAGATTTTAAATGAGGTATATGTTTATGGTTCATTTATTCAATCTAAAATGTATCATGAAGGTGTAAAATGTACTGACTGTCATGATCCTCATAAAGCTGAATTAAAGTTTAAAGACTTAAACAAAGTATGTGCTTCATGTCATGAACCAAAGACTTATGATGTTAAAGCACACTCGAAACACAGCTTATCAGATAATGTGAGATGTGTTGATTGCCATATGGTAGGAGAAGTTTATATGGGTAATGATTACCGTAGAGATCATAGTTTCAGAACTCCTCGACCTGATTTAAGTTTAAAATATGAAGGAACTCCTAATGCATGTAATCAGTGCCATACTAAGAAATCTGTGAAATGGGCAGATACAAACTACAAAAAAATGTATGGAGAGTATAAGCACGATTGGAGAGATACATTAGCATTGGGTAGAAGTTATGATCCTGAATATATCGATGATCTAAGAAAAATGGTTGTGGAACAAAAGGCACCATTTATAGCAAGAGCAACTGCAGTATATTATTTAGCTAGAACAGGTGATCCATCTTCGATTGAAGCAGTAGCTAATGGTCTAAAAGATAAAGAACCTTTGGTAAGGACTACTTCAATTCAGAACTTATCACAATTGTCTCTTGATGAAAGAATCTCTTACATCAGTCCTTATTTAAACGATCCTGTACGAGGAGTACGTATTGCTGCCGCAATTGCCTTAGGCGATGTACCAGAAGGACGATTAAAAGGGAAATGGAAACAAGCCCATGAAGATGCAACTAAAGAAATGATGCATTATTTCCGTCAAGCCAAAGATTTTAGAGAAGGGCCATTTGGCGAAGGGCAGTATTATGAAAGAAGAAAAGAGTATGCTAAAGCCATTGACTGTTATTCTCAGTCATTGAAATTTGATACTTTGATGAATGAAGCAAGGTTAAGTTTAGCAAGAGTATATTCTATTCAAGGAAATACTGCTGCTGCAGAAAAGCAATTAGATAATGCAATATTGGTCGATCCAAATGCGGCAGATGTGTATTACTCTAAAGGTTTATTATATGCTGAAACTCAAGAATGGGATAAATCAGCACAAGCATTAAAGAAAGCAACAGAATTAGATCACTTTAATTCTAGAGCATTCTACAACCTTGGATTGGTGCTCCAAAAACAAAATAAATTGATGGAGGCTGAGAAAACATATATGCTTGGTCTTAAATACACGAAAGAAGATCCATCATTAAGATATGCCTTAGCAGCGTTGTATGAGCAAACAGGACAAAAACAAAAAGCTCAGTTGTATTGGCAATGGTTACGTTCTAGATATCCTAACGATCCTAGATTTAGATAATCAAAAAGTGATATAAATTATTAAAGGGCTTTGTAGTACTACTATAAAGCCCTTACTTTTGTGGCTCAAACAAATAAATCATAATTCAAATTTCCATAACCATGAAAGTAGGTATTATCATGGGTAGCCAATCTGATTTAAAAGTAATGTCAGAGGCAGCTCAAGTTCTAGAAGATTTAGGTGTTGACTACGAATTAACAATCGTATCGGCTCATAGAACACCAGAAAGAATGTTCGAATATGCTACTACTGCTAAAGAAAGAGGATTGGCAGCAATAGTAGCTGGAGCAGGTGGAGCGGCACACTTACCAGGAATGGTAGCTTCTATGACATCATTACCTGTAATCGGTGTACCTGTAAAGTCAAGAAACTCAATTGATGGTTGGGACTCGATTTTATCTATTTTACAAATGCCTTCAGGAGTTCCTGTGGCAACAGTAGCTTTAGATGGAGCTAAAAATGCAGGTATTCTAGCGGCAAAAATTGTTGGTGCTACTAATGATACTGTATCAAAAAATATCGATAAGTTTATGCAGGATATGAAAGATAAAGTATTGGATTCTGCTGAAAGCGTTGAAAAAGAAGGCTGGAAATCAAAGATCTAGTAAATACTAAATAGTATATATATGGAAAGGTATAGTGATGTTACAACATGGCTATACCTTTTTTCATGACGAACTTTTAGTAGCCTTTTTATAGTAAATAAGCACTTTATAGAGTCTTAATATTTATTCTACTTAATCTTTGGCATAAAGTAAACTTAACTAACTACTTCTTCGTCAAGGTAAAATATGTCAGTTTTTAATTGAATAACGGAAAGGCCAAACTAAGTTTTGTCAGTAATTTTTGACGATTCATGTCAAAATGTCCTAAAAAATCAATTGGCACACCCCTTGTCTAATAGATGTTGTCTTTCGATTAAAATAATGGTTAGACAACTGAAAAAGATTTAAAAAATTAAAGAAATAAATTAAAACAAGTTATGGGAAAAATCATTGGTATTGATTTAGGAACAACGAACTCATGTGTATCCGTAATGGAAGGTAACGAGCCAGTTGTTATTGAAAACGCAGAAGGTAAAAGAACAACTCCTTCTATCGTAGCATTTTTACAAGATGGCGAGCGTAAAGTAGGTGACCCTGCTAAACGTCAAGCTATTACAAACCCAAAAAACACTATCGCATCTGTTAAGCGTTTTATGGGTAAACAATATTCTGATGCAGGTAACGAGATCTCTCAAATGGCGTATGACGTTGTTGAAGGTCCTAACAATACACCAAGAGTAAAAATTGGTGACAAATTATATACTCCTCAAGAAATTTCAGCAATTACACTTCAAAAAATGAAGAAAACTGCTGAGGATTACTTAGGTTCTGAAGTTTCTGAAGCTGTAATTACAGTACCAGCATACTTCAACGACGCAGAGCGTCAAGCAACTAAAGAAGCAGGTGAAATTGCAGGTTTAAAAGTTTCTCGTATTGTAAACGAGCCAACTGCTGCAGCATTAGCTTACGGTTTAGATAAAGCAAATCAAGATAAGAAAATCGCAGTATTTGACCTTGGTGGTGGTACTTTCGATATCTCTATCTTAGAATTAGGTGATGGTGTATTCGAAGTATTATCAACTAACGGTGATACACACTTAGGTGGTGATGACTTTGATAAAGTAATCATCGACTGGTTAGCTGAAGAATTTATGAAAGATCACCCTACAATCGATCTTCGTAAAGACCCAATGGCATTACAACGTTTGAAAGAAGCTGCTGAAAAAGCTAAAATTGAGCTTTCTGCAGGTGCTAAAACAGACATCAACTTGCCATACATCACTCCAGTAGATGGTGTACCTCAACACTTAATGAAAGAATTATCTCGTTCTGATTTCGAACGTTTAGCTGATTCTTTAGTACAAAGATCATTAGAGCCTTGTCGTAAAGCATTACAAGATGCTGACTTATCTACTTCAGATATTGACGAAGTAATCTTAGTAGGTGGTTCTACTCGTATTCCTAAAGTACAAGAAGAAGTTGAGAAATTCTTCGGTAAAAAACCTTCTAAAGGTGTTAACCCAGATGAGGTTGTAGCTATTGGTGCTGCTATCCAAGGTGGTGTATTAACAGGTGAAGTAAAAGACGTTCTTTTATTAGACGTAACTCCACTTTCTTTAGGTATCGAAACTATGGGTGGTGTGATGACGAAGTTGATCGAAGCTAACACTACGATCCCAACTAAGAAATCACAAGTATTCTCAACTGCTGCTGATAACCAACCAGCTGTAGAGATCCACGTATTACAAGGTGAGCGTCCTGTTGCTTCAGGTAACAAAACTTTAGGTCGTTTCAGCTTAACGGATATTCCTCCAGCGCCAAGAGGTGTACCTCAAATTGAAGTAACTTTTGATATCGATGCGAACGGTATTGTAAATGTATCTGCTAAAGATAAGGCTACAAACAAAGAGCAATCAATCAAAATCGAAGCTTCATCAGGTTTAACTGAGGAAGAAATCCAAAGAATGAAAGATGAGGCTGCAGCTAACGCTGACGCTGATAAGGCTACTAAAGAGAAAGCTGAGAAATTAAACGAAGCAGACTCAATGGTATTCCAATCTGAGAAACAATTGAAAGAGTATGGTGATAAACTTTCTGAAGGTAACAAAACAGCAATCGAAGCTGCATTGAAAGACCTGAAAGAAGCTCACGCAGCTCAAGATGTAGATAAAATTCAGCCTGCTTTAGATGCATTAAATGCAGCATGGCAAGCGGCTTCTCAAGAGATGTACCAAGCTACAGGTGGTGACGCAGCAGGTGCTGCTGGCGCTGAAGGTGCTCCAGGTGCTGATCAACAACAAGGTGGTAACGACGCAGATGACGTTACTGACGTTGACTTCGAAGAAGTAAAATAATTTAGATAGCGATATTTAAATAATAGAGTTTATTAGAGGTTTTGTTCATAATTTTTGAACAAAACCTCTTTTTTTTACCGATTGTAGTAATTTATACGCTCTACTTTTTACCTTTACAAAAAGGTAAATACTGCTAACACATTGAATGATTTTTAATAAAGGCTTACATACCACGACATTTTTACTTGTCTTTTTGATAATAACACAGCTAAAGGCGCAAACATCAATCGAAGATACAGATATCCAATTAGCCATTACAATAGATAGTGCTATCTACCATGGTGATGGAAGTACTGTAGATCAGCATATCGATTATGACGTTTTCACTCAAAGAGTTTTCAAAGGATTACATCAGTCTTCTTTTGATTGGAAGGAGTATGCAGAAGTATTTAGACAACAACTAAGACTTGGAGATTTGTTAATTGAACAAATCGGCAGAGAAGGAGAGTATAGTTTTGTAAAAGTTATAGAGGACGAAAATGGTAATAAAAATCTACTATACCGTATGATTGAAGGTGATGGTATGCTCGATTATAATGAGATGTTGATTGCCAAAAATCACTTAGGTCAATGGAATGTTGTCGATGTTTATTTTTATCTGGGGGGAGTCTATTTTTCTGATATTATAGGAACACTTATCGCTTTAGAAAACCCAGATCTTATCCCTAATAAATCTTTTAGAAAATCTCTTTTAAAAGTCCGTGATTTGTATGGATATAACCAAGAAGGAATGTTTGGGAATACCATTGAGCAATACGACTCGTTATCAAATTACTTTAAAAAAGAAAAAACAGCCCGTTTAGCATTAATTCAGGCATATGCTGGACAAGGTGGTATTACAGAGTTTGAAGAACAAAAAGCCCTTTATCTAGACGATTTTCCTTACGATAAAAGTATTAGACTTCTTTTAATGGAAGTATATGGGAGCTTAGATAACTTTGAAATGGCATATGCGATGAATAATAAACTCTCAGAATTGATAGGAGGTGATGAATACTTAATGTTACGAGAAGCAGAAATCTATCTTTCTTGGGAGAAAACATCAAAAGCTAAGAAGGTATTAAAGAAATTATTGAAGTCAGAAAGTTTTGAGACGGATGCTAGGCTTCTTTTAATGGATACATACTATATCGAAAAAAATTACAAATCCTTACTTACTGAACTATTAAAGGTTTCAGATATGGTAGGGGTAACACCTGAGGAAATTCTCCCTAAAGAAAGTTATCCATTATTTTATTCTTCTAGTTATTGGGAGAAATGGAAGAAACAACAATCATAAATAAGGAGTAAAAAAAAAAGGCCCAAGTAAGTATTAAACTTTCTTGGGCCTTTTTTATTCATTACAAAGACTTATGCTTTTGCCATTAAAGCATCTTCAAGTTTTGTATATTCTAATCCAAATGCATCAGCAACAGCTTTGTATACAACATCGCCATTGATAATATTTAGACCTTTCTTTAATTCTTCGTTTTCTAGACAAGCTTTTTCCCATCCTTTATCTGCTAATTGAATAGCATATGGAAGAGTAGCATTTGTAAGAGCTAATGTTGAAGTATAAGGAACTGCACCAGGCATGTTTGCTACACAGTAGTGCATTACACCATCTACTTCAAATACTGGTTCAGCATGAGTAGTAGGTTTTGTAGTTTCAAAACATCCACCTTGATCTACAGCTACGTCTACTAATACAGCCCCAGGCTTCATTGTAGGAAGCATATCTCTAGTGATTAGGTGTGGAGCTTTAGCGCCAGGAATAAGTACTGCACCAATTACTAAATCAGCATCTTTGATTTCTTCTCTGATATTGTGCTCAGATGAAACCATTGTCTTAACATTTGCAGGCATAATATCATCTAACTGACGTAAACGGTATAGATCAATATCCATAATAGTTACATCAGCACCCATACCAGCAGCAATTTTTGTAGCTTGAGTACCTACGATACCACCACCAATTACAATTACTTTAGCAGGTTTCACACCAGGAACACCTCCTAATAAAATACCACGACCACCAACTGGCTTCTCTAGGTATTTAGCTCCTTCTTGAGATGCCATTCTACCGGCTACTTCAGACATAGGAATTAATAGAGGTAGACTTCTATCAGCTCTTTCAACTGTTTCATATGCCAAACAAACAGATTTTTGTTCGATCATTGCTTTCGTTAATGGTTCATACGAAGCAAAGTGGAAGTACGTAAACAGAAGTTGATTTTCTTTGATTAGAGGGTATTCAGCCTCAATCGGTTCTTTTACCTTCATGATCATCTCTGCAATTGCATAAGTATCCTCAATAGTAGGAAGAACTTTAGCACCAGCAGCAATGTATTCCTCGTCAGAGAAACCGCTACCATTACCTGCAGTAGCCTGAATGTAAACTTCGTGTCCTCTTTTAATGAGTTCTTTCGCACCACCAGGAGTTAGTGCAACACGGTTTTCGTTGTTTTTAATTTCCTTAGGAACGCCAATAATCATGGTTGTATGTTATTTATATATGTGTATAGTAAAAAATTTCGATGTAATACTCCCTTGGTCTGGGAGATTGAAGTTATCGCAAATGTAATAATATTGAATTATTTACATAACGTTTTTAAAAATATTTTTTTGTTTGATGTCAGTTTTAATAGGTTTTATTCTGATTTGGGTATAAAAAAGCCTCATATACAGAATAAAAAGTATATGAGGCGATTTGTAGATGTGTGTATATTTTTGATCTATTTAGTAACCAAGTGACTGGTTTTCAACAGAAGCTTTCTCTAATAACTTAGCATATTGGTCCGCAGTAACATCTTTCGAGAAGTAACGGATTGGATTAACTTTCTTCTTTTTATGAATTACTTCATAATGAAGGTGAGGAGCTGTACTAGACCCTGTACTACCTACTTCACCAATTTTTTGACCACGAGTTACATGTTGTCCTCTCTTTACATAGAATTTAGACATGTGTGCATACTTTGTTACATAGCCAAAACCATGATCTACCTCGATTTCCCATCCATAACCTCTATTTGATTTTCTAGCTTTAATAACTTTACCATCACCAGTGGCATAAATAGAAGATCCTTTTGGAGCAGAGAAGTCTACACCTGTATGCATCTTCTTTACTTTTAGAATAGGGTGGATTCGTAGACCAAAACCTGAAGCAAAACGTTTTAAGTCTTTGTTGTCTACAGGTTGGATAGCTGGGATCGCTGCAAGCATCTTAGATTTATTAAGTGCTAAGTCTACAATCTCATCGTAAGATTTAGTTTGAACGTACATTTGTCTCTTAAGATTGTCAATCTTAGACAATGTCGTAAGAATCATATCTTCACGAGCTAGTTTTTTATCTAATAGATCTTGATACTTTTGAGATCCACCAGCACCAGCTTGTCTAATTTCTTGCGGAATAGGCTCTGCTTCAAAAATTACTCTATAGATTTTATCATCACGGTCTTGTAAAGACACTAAAACGTCCTTTACCTCATTGACCTCCTTTTGAAGTAATTCATGAGAATATAGTAAATCAGTATTTTCTTTCTTTAATCTAGCTTCTTCAGCAGAAGGAAAATACTTAATGTAGATAGCGGAAAAGAAGAATCCGAACAGTGAACATGCAAATAATAAGCCTGTAATATTAACAAACATATCTAATGGAGAGGTCTTAACTCTCTCATACCTACACGTTTCTGTATCGTAATAGTATTTAATTTTTGCCATATAATATTAGAATCAAAAAGATTCTATAATAGTTCAACCTGCAAATAAATAAAAAATACCCACTTTTTCAAGTGTGAAATCTATAGCTCCTTACATGTGTATTATGATTACTAAGGGATTAATAATTAGGGATATATTAGTATACAGTACTTATAAGTGTGTTTTAGTGGATTCTTAATGATCTAAAATACTATTTGACTTTAAAAAAAGATATTATACTTTTGCACTCCCTTCAAACGGAAGGCTAAATGAAAAACACTTCTTGTGAGTACTATTCATTTCAACATTTTGCAAAGAAGATAGTGATGCAAATTAAAATTTCAAATGAAATCAAATAAGCATTGCATATTAAATTTCTATTCTTACCTTTGCACTCGCTTCTGAAAAGAGGCGGTTATAAAAGACTAAAACGTTAGTCTTATTTAAGCAGAGAGTGGGAGTTGAAAATCTTCAGAAAGTAGCTCGAAAAAATAAAATAATTTTTTTTAAAAAAGAGTTTGGAGATTAAAATTTAGTTCTTACCTTTGCACTCGCTTCTCAAACGGAGTAGCACAAAACAAACTGATATACAGTTCATTGGGCAATGTCTCAAACGTTCTTTTAATGTATTGAAAAGTAATTACAAGATCAGCGAAAGCGGATCCATAAAAGACAATTC